>CBDAOQ010000001.1:0-26853 GCA_965198125.1 Candidatus Versatilivorator sp.
CACATTGAGGTTCGCAAGCTAAGGGACCGCAAGGCTTCTGAGCAGCTCGGCAGGGAATTCAACCTGGGAGTCGGCGAGGCCCAAGCGATTGCTCTTGCACAAGCGTGCAACGCGCGCCTGATAGTGATTGAGGACCGCAACGCCGTCAATGCCTGCAAGATTCTCAAGCTGCCCTTCACAGGCGCGATCGGAATTTTACTGAGGATGCGGGAGAAAGAGCTGACCTCCGAAGTAGAAACTTTGAGAAAGCTTGAAATCCTGCGAAAGTACGGGCGCTACCGGGCAGAAATTGTTGACGACGTGAGGCGAAGGCTGGAGGCAAAGAAATGAACAAGACGATGAGTATAAGAATGGATGAAGAAAACTACGACTTCTTAAACAAGCTGTCCAAGGAAGGGCGCGGGGACATGTCCAAGGCGGTGCGGGAACTCGTCAACAAGGGCCGAATCATGCTGGCCGTAGAGCGTTACAAGAAAGGGAAGGCCTCCCTCGGCTTGGCCGCTGAACTTGCGGACCTGACGCTTGGGGAAATGATAAATACGCTAGCCGAGTATGGGGTGCAGAGCAATCTAGAAACTGAGGACTACCTCAAGGGGCTAGAGAATCTGAGGCAGGTGTGGTGAATCTGGCGTGAAATGAACTCAGTTGAACCTGTAGCTATTTCTCCAACAGCAAGGCGATGAACAAGCCCCGTCTTGCCATTTTCCGTACAGGGCGCAATTCGTGCGAACAGCGTGTCTTCATCGGTAAACCTTGATCCTCCACTGCCGACAGGCCGGATGCGAACTGTCGTGACGTCGCGGGTCTCAGCGGGCAACGATGCCATGGCAACAAACGGGGCAAGGGTTCCCCGGGTTATAGGGCGTCGCGGGTTTACTTCAACGGCGTCAGAGAACGCCATTTTCTGCCACAGGCTACTCATACTCCCAACTCCGCCAGAAACCGATTCATCCTCTCCTCGGCCGCTGTGGAGCTTCCGCACAGTCCTCGCAATCATCCTACTCGCCCGGGCGGAGACCTTCATCCTGTGCGCCTTGCGATACGGCACGGCTTCCACTTCCGCGTCCAGTGCTCCGCTGTCTGCACATGGCCGATACGAACGCTTTTGCAGACGTTCTCCGAAAATTCCGCTGCGGGGAATCCTCGCGCCAATCGCAACACCACACCCTCCCGCTGGCCGCCGAGCAGCGACGGCTCGCCGTGGGCACGCTCCACGAACGCGCCGATCTCGGCGACTGACCTGAAGTACCCCTCAAAAACGATCGGAACAATCGGTATGCCCCTCTGCTTTGCGTATGACTCCACGTCGGCGAAAGCCGCAAACGCACCATTACCGTCCCGGAGCGCAAAAGCATAGAACGTTTCCTGTTCCTCCACGGGGCCATACGCGATGCTGTGGAATCCGTAGATGTCCTCGCCGTAGAGATAGACATCGGGCTCGGTCACCTTCCAGGCGTGGTGCTTCTTGACCATCGCCATCCATTTGCCCTCGGAAGGCGCTGACACGCTACGTCCGTAGACTTTGCCGGCGTGCAGGAGTGTGTTGCTTCCGTCAAGCTTCTCCGTCACGACGATGGCCTGTCCCACGAATCGACCCGAATTCGTGTGCACATTGTCGTCCCGACCGATTGCCGGAGACCAAGGCCAATAAGGCGTGCCTGGATATTTGAGGCTTGAAGGCAGACTCTCCACGATCATTGCTGGCGTCGCCTGGTGTTGGAGGCGTACTGCGGACAGAGCTGCTTGACCTGAACTGCAAGGGTCTCGGTAAGAGCCTTGTGTTCAACCCAATCGCTGTCTGTCGCGTTCAGGACGACAGCATTCGCAACGACCGCAACTGCCAGAAACTTCCGGTCCGATCGGTCCAGCCTGTTTTCAGGCAGCTCCTCGAAGCCTCGTCTGTCGTCCGCCAAAGGCGTGATGGCAATTCTTCGTACTCGATCTTCGTGATACTGGAAATTGAACACGTGTTTGAAGAACATGTCACCCACACCCGGCATTCCTGGTTTGTTTGAGCAACAGAAGGAACTGAAGGAGGCTGCTCTTGCCCGCGCTGTTGGTGCCGAAGAAACCGGTCACCTTTCCAAAAGTCAAATCGGCTTTGCGCCAAGCCTTAAAGTTCTCGACTTTCATGCGGTTCAACATATCTATCGCCCCTGCCGAGTATTGTAAACTCTTGTGCCTGTTGTCGCATCCAGCCGAAGCGACAAATGTCGTCTTGACGCCATACCCCCGCTCGAAGGCCGTATCCACCGCGTGTCCCGCCAGATGCCTGCGCAGAGGCGCCGGCACGCCCTGATCGAACAGTATTCTCAAGCTACCGAGTCCTTCAGTTACCGGGTCTCGTGATCCAGAATGCTCTCGACCTGCCAGCGCTCCACCCCGGGGAACCAGTCCAAAAACTGGTCAACGGTGGCGCCGTCCCTGAGGTTCTCGAAAAGCGAGGCCACGGATATGCGCGTGCCGCAAAAAACCCAGGCCCCGCTGACCTTCTCCGGGTCCCGCTCGATCGCAGGGCAGTTCTTCCAAACGCTCATAGGCTCACCTCCTGCGCTATCACGCCATACGCTTGAGTAGCCGAGAGCTGAACATCGTTGGGGCGGGCCAACTCTTGGCGGGGCTTAAATGTGCGCTTGCTCCGCCGCACCTCTCAATGTTCCGGCACCTCCCCCAGCCGCGCTACGCCCGAGGGCTTGTAGGCCGGGTAGGGTGTGAGTCTGTCTATACCCGACATCAGCGGGCCTCGGTTTCTTCGTTGAGGACGGAAAGATACCGGTCATAGACGAACAGCCGGTTACGGCGTTTTCCGGTGATCTCGCGCGCAACCCCGTGACTGGCGAGCAATTCCATGGCCGAAGCGGTTGCCTGAAAGGAAAGCTTGGTATTTCGGCACGCCGCCGGCAGCGACAGGATCGGCCGCGCCTTGAGCGCATCGTGCACGCGCAGCGCTGACCCTGTCTTCCGACCTCCTGCCGCTTGAATGCGGTTGCGGTCATCCTGAAACATTCGGGACAAACTTCGTGCGGTCGAGACCGCACCCTCAGCCGTTCGTTTCACTCCCTCCAGGAAGAAGCCAAGCCACGCCTCCCAGTCACCGGTGCGGCGCACGTGGTTCAGCAGATCGTAGTAGTCATCGCGGTGTTGTTTGAAATATAGGCTCAGATAAAGGAGCGGCTGGCTTAGCAAACCGGCTTCGCACAGTAGTAGTGTTATGAGCAACCGACCAACGCGTCCATTGCCGTCAAGGAAGGGGTGAATGGTCTCGAACTGCACATGCGCAAGCCCAGCCCTTAGTAGTACGGACAACCCGTCGGCGCTGGCGTGGAGGAAGCTCTCCAACGTCGTCATGCAGTCGGGCACGGCGATGTGCGGTGGCGGCGCGAAATCGGCTCGTCCCGGCCGGCTGCCGCCGATCCAATTCTGCGAGCGGCGGAACTCACCGGGCGTTTGGGTCTGACCCCGCCCGCTCGACAACAACACGCCGTGGATCTCTCGGATCAGGCGATTCGACAGGGGAAAGTTCTGCCGCAGGCGGAGTAGACCGTGTTCGAGCGCCGCCACGTACTTGGAGACTTCGCTCACGTCATCAAGCGGAATCCCGGGTGCTTCCTCAATCTCGAAGAGCAGAAGATCGGACAGAGATGACTGCGTGCCCTCGATTTGAGAGGAGAGCACGGCTTCCTTGCGCACATAGGAGTACAGAAAGAGCGCGTGGTCCGGCAGAAGAGTCGAGACCGCATCGAGACGGCCCAAGGCAAGTACCGCCGATTCCAGGAGCTGTTGCAGCGAGCCGTCCAAAACCAGGGCGGGTGCCGGAGGCAACGGCAGCGGCACAAAGGCCCGAACTCGGTCACCGCCAATGCTGGTTACTTCATAGCTGCCTATCTCGCCGCGCTGCATTATGGACAGTCCTTATTCACAGTTGCTCAATAAGACAATTTACTATTTTACTTTGGTGTCTAAATTACAATAGTGAAGACATCGATGCAAATCCAGTGGGGACAATCAGGAAAGGAAAAATGCTGGGCGCACGTCGTGAACCGCCGGGTGTTGGCGGCCGGCAGCTTGGGGATCAGGAAGTTGAGGAAGATCGAGAGCTTCTCCCAGGCGGCATTGGTGTAGGGGAGGACGCACGAGAGGAAGGCGTAGGTCCGCACGAACGCCTTGGCGCTGCCCTTGAACTCCACCTGACCGTCCTCGTCCAACTCCTCCTTTTCCCAGTCCTCCCACAATCTCTGCCAACAACCCCTCCGTCTCCCGCTCCAGTGCCAGGATGTCGGCCTACCACTTCTCCGTCAGCCGGCCGGACAGGTACTTGTGGATGACGCTGGACAAGAGTGTCTGATAAGGGATCCCTTCTTCCCTGGCCCTGGAGTGAGCAAGGTTGAAGTCACGCTCGGTTACCCGCAAATTCACTCGCTTGGTTTTGTTGAACGTATTGCGAGCCGACTGTCGGGCCATCTCAATTTCGCGTTCAGCATCAGGAGCGGAACGCAATTCGCCCCGTTCGAATCTATCGAGAATGTCACGCTCTTCCGCGCTCATTTCGTCGTTCACTATCGCTGCCTCCTCCGATAATCTCTCATCGCCTTCCGGCTGGGAATAATCGTCTTCAGAAAGCGAGTGCCGTCTGTTTGCGTCACGAAGGGCACAAGGTGAATGGTCTCGTCGATCTCCACAACGTAGATCAACTGTCCCGGGTAGCGGTCCTGGTTGGGGTGCTCCAGTACGTCCACCAAGCCGCCCTGCTCTATGGCGGATATGACGCTCTCGAATGAGATTCCCCGCTGCTGGATGAGCAGTTGGTTCTTCACCCCGCAAAAACTTCCTCCAGCGCAGCCCGCATGACCGAGCTGTCGGGGTGCTGGCCGGTCCAGAGGCGGAAGCTGATGACGCCCTGGTTGACCAGCATGCCCAAGCCGTCCAGAACGGTGCAGCCCCGGGCGGCGGCCTCCTGCAGCAAGCGGGTTTGAGGGGGGTTGGCGATGACGTCGGCCACCACCATTCCCGGGGTCAGGGCGTCGGTGCGGAGGGGGATGCGGGCGCCGACATCGGGGTGCATGCCGATGGGGGTGGCGTTGATGAGGATCTCGGTTCCTTCGGCCACCGCGTGGTCTCCCTCCCAGGGAAGGAAGCGGGCCTCCACCTCGGTTCTGGTCTGAAGCAGCTCCACCAGTTGCCGGCCCCGCTGGAGCTGGCGGTTGACGATGGTGATGCGGGAAGCTCCGGCCAGGGCGGTTTCGACGGCGATGGCCCTGGCGGCCCCGCCCGCACCCAGGATCACCACCCGCTTGCCCGCCGGGTCGGCCACCTCCCGCAGCGACTGCAGGAACCCCTTGCCGTCGGTGTTCTCACCCACCAGCGCCTCGCCGTCCACCACCACGCAGTTGACGGCCTCCATCAGGCCCGCCGATTGGGCCAGGCGGTCCAGGTGGGGGATCACGCTGACCTTGCAGGGCATGGTGCAGTTGCCGCCGCGGAAGCCCAGGACCCGTACCGCCCGCACGGCCTCGGCCAACCGCTGGTTGCCCAGTTCGAAGTTGACGTAGCGCCAGTTCATGCCGTGATGGCGAAAGGCCTTCTCCAGCATGTACTGGGTGGGATTCTCGGCCAGGCGGTGGCCGAAGCAAAACACCAGTTCCTGTCTGAAGTTCCACTGCTGAACCATGGGTTCCCCCGGTTGCGGAATGGTCGGGATCGAGACTGGGCAGGATTCTAATGGGGAAGCGGGACCGCGTCAATTTAGGCTTGACCTTGCGGCAGGGATGGCGCTTAACTCTAGGGGTTCCGATTTCGCAAGCGTTTCGACCCGTGGACGGGACCGGACGACCGAAGTCCAAGGAGGTTCTGAAATGTTGACCTGCCGGTGGAAGGTTGCGGCCCTGGCGGCGCTGGTTCTGCTGGCGGGATGCCGTGCGGACGAGGGCGGCAAGACCCCGGGCGACGGGACCCCTTCCCGGGGCACCATCGGCCTGTCGGTGATGACCCTGACCAATCCCTTCTTCAAGGTGATTGCCGACACCCTCACCGATGAAGCCCGCAAACACGGCTACGAGGTGGTGGTGACCAGCGGCGAGTTCGACGTGGCCCGCCAGCGCAACCAGGTCAAGGACTTCATCGTGCGCAAGGTCAGCGCCATCGTGCTGTGCCCCACCGACTCCAAGGCCATCGGAACCGCCATCCAGGAGGCCAACCAGGCCGGCATCCCGGTCTTCACCGCCGATCTGGCCTGCCTGGCCCCGGGGGCCAAGGTGGTCTCGCACATCGCCACCGACAACTACGCCGGGGGCAAGGAAGCCGGCAAGGCCATGATCGAGGCCCTGGGCGAAGCCGGGGGCAAGGTGGTGGTGCTCCACTATGAGCAGGCGGAATCCTGCCTGCTGCGGGTGCAGGGGTTTAACGAGATCATCGAAGCCTACAATCGGGACCGCAGGGCGGGCAGAATCGACATCGTGGCCGTGCTGCCGGGGGGAGGAGCCAAGGACGCCGGCTACAAGGCCGCCGAGGACGCCATCCAGGCCCATCCCGACCTGGCCGGAATCTTCGCCATCAACGACCCCTCGGCGCTGGGAGCCCGGGCGGCGCTGGAGAAGGCCGGCAAGGCCGACCAGGTCAGGATCATCGGCTTCGACGGCCAACCCGAAGGCAAGCAGGCCATCAAGGACGGGCTGATCTATGCCGACCCCATCCAGTTTCCGGACCGCATCGGCCGGCAGACCATGCAGACCATCGCCAGGCACTTCGAGGGCGAGAAAGTGCCCGAGCAGATCCTGATCCCCACGGCCCTCTACCGCAAGGCCGATGGCGAAAAGGATCCGACCCTTCAATAGCCCGGGAGCCTGCGACTTCGCGGAGCCCCGGGCAGCCCGCCCCCCGAGCCTCCCGCCATCGGCAGCCCCGGACGCGGACGCCGTTGCCCTGAAAGGAATCCAGGGCTGTTCCCCCGCCTGAGACCCCGTTGCCGGAAGTGGACCCCATGGGCCATCCCCGCTTTGATCGGCTGTTGTCCCGCATCCTCTCCGACTACGGCATGGTGCTGGTACTGCTGCTGCTGGGGGCCTGCTTCAGCTACGTCACCTGGGACGAGCAGCATCCCACCGGGGTCGAGGCCGCCGAGCAGTTGACGGCCCGGATCACCCGGGAATTTCCCCCGGGGGCCGCCGTCTTGGTGGTGGCCCGGGAACACCGGGAGGACGCCGCTTTCGCCGACTCCCTGCAGCGCCAACTGAGCAGCGCCGGACTGAAGGTGCTGGGGGCCGTCAAGGGTCAGCCCTCCGACGCCCGGGAGCGCCTGGTGGCGCTCTCCCGGTCGGGTGCGGGCCTGGACGCGATCGCCTGCACCGACGTGACCGGACGCTGGGCCGTCTTCGACCGGCTGGGAGACAAGTTCCCGGGCTTGGCCGGGGCCAGGGTGCTGACGCCTCCGAGCTACCGCTGGCCCAACTTCCTCAAGCGCGACAACCTGCTGAACGTGGCCAACCAGATCGCGGTCATCGCCATTCTGGCGGTGGGGATGACCATGGTCATCATCACGGCAGGCATCGACCTCTCGGTGGGCAGCCTGATCGCCTTCTCGGCGGTGGTGTGCACCTGGCTGATCCGCGAGGCCGCCTCGGCCGAAGCCGCCGGCCCGCTGGACATGGTGCTCTGCTGCCTGGGGGCCATCCTGGTTTGCGGCCTGCTGGGGGCCTTCTCGGGCGTGATGGTCACCTGGTTCGCCATTCCCCCCTTTATCGCCACCCTGGGCATGATGCTGGTGGCCAGCGGGTTGGCCTACATCCTGGCCGAGGGCCAGTCGGTCTACCAAGTCCCCGACTCTTTCGTCTGGCTGGGCCGCGAGGCCGATCTGCTGAGGATCCCCAATGCGGTGGTGCTGATGGTGGCGCTATACTTGTCGGCGCACCTGTTGATGACGCGAACCGCCCTGGGGCGCTACATCTACGCCGTGGGCGGCAACCGCGAAGCCGCCCGGCTCTCGGGAGTTCCTGTCACGGCCGTGCTGATCTTCGTCTACACCCTGTGTGCGGTCCTGGCCGGACTGGGGGGCGTGGTCATGGCCTCCCAACTGAAGAGCGGCTCCCCGACCTACGGCCTGATGTACGAGCTCTACACCATCGCCGCGGTGGTGGTGGGCGGGGCCAGCCTGGCGGGAGGCGAGGGCAAGATCTTCGGAACCCTCATCGGGGCCTTCATCATCGCGGTGATCCAGAACGGCATGAACCTGACCGGGGTGGAAAGCTATACCCAGAAGGTTGTTCTGGGAGCGGTGATCCTGGGCGCCGTGCTGCTGGACATCGCCAAAAAGCGGGGCTGGGGAAGACTGCAGCGGGCCGGGCAGGTTTGAGCGGCCGCGGTCCCGGGATCGGCAGTGCTTTCAGGATCGGCCCCGTCCCGGCGGCCGGAGAAGGGAAATTTGCAGGGACCGGAAAGACAAGTCAATCGCAGGCTAACAAAAAAAGGAGGAGCTTCGACCATGAACAACAAGCCACTGGGCAGGGCAGCCATCGCCGGACTATTTCTGAGTGGAGTTCTGTTGGCTCTGACGGCCCCGGCCGCGGCCGGGGAGGCGGACGGCGCCAAGGAAGTGATCTTCTACTCGGACGGACGCCATTCCAGCGTCTACCTCTATGAGCCCCCCATGAGCGTTCGCCAGTACGTGGAGCCCATCGACGAGCTGCTGGATCTGGGCATCGATACCATCACCTATGCCGTGGGGGACTGCAGCGTGCTCCTCTACGACACCAAGGTCGGGGAACGCTGGGGGCACAACCTGGACCTGGTCAACCACATCGTCTGGTACCGGGCCGGCCAGAACGCCCATTCGCTCATCCAGCGGGGGATGGACCCCCTGGACGTGGTCACCAGGCACGCCCAGCGCCGGGGATTCAAGTTTCTTCCCAATATACTGCTCAACATGCTGCACTCACCGCCCAACAAGGTCACCAACAGCCGCGTGGCCGACTTCACCACCCAGCATCCCGAGTGGCAGGTGGGGCCGGAGCCCGACTACCCGGCGGCGGTGCACGACCTGCCCCACCGGCTCTCCTACGCCCGGCCGGAGATCCGGGCAGACCGCCTGGCGGTGATCAAGGAGCTGGTGAGCCGATACCCCACCGACGGCATCGAGATCAATTTCGATGACTACGCTCCCTTTATCGCCCGGCGGGAGGTCGCCGAGCACACCGAGACCATGACCGGTTGGCTCCGGAAAATTCGCCAGGCTTGCGACCTGGCGGCCAAGGAGCAGGGCAGGGCCAAGCGGCTGGTGATTCGCATTGCGGGTTCTCTGGAGGGCAACCGCTCCCTGGGAATGGACCTGGAAAGCTGGATCCGGGAAGAGCTGGTGGACTCGGTGATCGCCATGCCGGTGACCCATGGATACGAAGCCGGAGCCCCCGAGTTGCGAAAGGTGGTCGAGGCCACCAAGGGCACCCGGGTCAAGGTGCTTGCCGGGATCAACAACGCCAGCAACCCCCAGGATACCCGCGAGGTCTTTGCCGCGGCCGTGGCCAACGCCTACGCGGCCGGAGCGGAAGGCGTGCTCTTCCACACCTACTACCCCGACCCCGACCGCTATCCCTACGACGACTCGTCCATGGAATCCATGCGCTTCATGGGCTATCCCGACGTGCTGGCCCACAGGGACAAGCGCTTCCGGATCGGCAGCAATCCCAAGCCGGACACTCCCCCCAAGTACGGGGTGCCTTGGCAGCTCCCCCTGGAGCTGGTCCCCGGAGAGAAGGGAAAGGAGATCCACCTGGAGGTGGCCGACGACCTGGCGGCCAAGGCGGGCGAGGGCGAGTTGTGGCGTTGCGAGCTGCAGGTCATGGTGCAGCACCTGATGCATACCGATAAGGTCAAGCTGTGGTGGAACGGGAAGGAGATCCCTGAAGCCAGGTGGCGGAAGGCCGACTGGACCTACCAGATGCGTCCGCGGCCCAAGAGATACCGGGGATACCGCCTGCACGTGGACCTGCGCGGCGAGGACCTCCCCAAGATGGGCCGGAACACCATTCGGGTCGACGTGCTCAAGAAGGACAGCAAGCTGGTCTTCCCCATTGTGATCAGCGACGTGGAGCTGGTGGTGGAGTACCTGCCCGGCCGCAACGGACTGCGTCCGGGTGAAGGCGGCCCAGGATAGGCCGGACTTATCACCCGGGGGCTGCGCTCTGGAGAAAGGTGCAGGGAAGCAGGCACCTATCTGGCGTGATTTTGGAAATGCCGGTTAGCCCGCATTTCTCACCAGGGGGCGCGATCATGGCGCAGGAATTTTTCCCTCAGCGCGTGCTCGCGAGCGAAGGGCGTAGCGGGGACTACGTTCGAGCGAGCATGTGCGCGCTGAGGGGAAAAGGACAAGCCAGGGCGCGCCCAGCGCCGTCTGTAGCCGCGAGTCCCTTAAATGGCGCCAATCAAGGGTCTGAAGATATACCGCTTTTCACTATGCATTCAGCGACCTGGTGAGAAATGCGGGCTTAGCAGCCCCAGCTAAAAGAAGAGCCGCTCGACCATCCAGTAGGCGCCCATGGCGGCGATGGCCAGGGACCCGGGGATGACCACGGCCTTGCGGTAGCGGTCCGGATCGCGCAGCCAGATCGTCAGCGCCAGGCCGGCGGCGATCACGGTCAACTGGCCCAGCTCCACCCCCAGGTTGAACCCCAACAGACCTACCAGCAGGGCCGATGCCGGCAGGTCCAACTGGCTCAGGGCCCCCGCAAAACCCAGCCCGTGCACCAGGCCGAAGACGAAGACCACCGCCAACCGCCAGGGGCTGTACCTGGGATAGAAAACGTTTTCCAGGGCGATCACCACGATGCTTCCGGCAATGACCGGCTCCACCACCGCGGTGGAGATTTGCACCATCCCGGTGGCGGCCAGCCCCAGGGTGAGGGTGTGGGCCAGGGTGAAGGCGGTCACCTGCAGCAACAGGGGCTTCCAGCGCCGGCTGAGCAGAAACAGGCCCAGCACGAAGAGGATGTGGTCCATGCCCCGGGGCACCACGTGCACGAAGCCCGAGCGAATGAAGCTGGTGAAGGTGGCCCAGCTTCCGGGGGAGGTGAGGCCCTCGATCAGGCTCTGGTCGGGGTCTCCGGTTTCCGCCTGCGCCAGATTGGAGAGGTCGAGGACCCGGCTGGTTTCACCGGGAAACAGCACCTGGATTCCCCGCAGGATCTCCTCCTGGTAGTAGTTGAGAAAGAGCAGGCTCAACTCGGCCTCGGGCAGCGAGCGGGCCTGATAGCCCCTCAGGCTCGAGATGTCCTTCAGACGCCAGGACCCGGTCAGCATCACCGGATCGTCGGCCCTTGTGAGGGGCTGGGACCGAAAGGTGGTGAATTCGAATTCCCATTGGGGCTGGGCAGCACCTCCGGGCTCGAACGAGAGCTGAAGGACCTTGCCGGCGTACTCTCGGGCTCGGGCCCGCAACCGGTCCCGCTCCGCCTCGCTCAGCAGCAGGTACTCCTCCAGGAACAGGTAGGGCTCGCCTTCCGGATCCTGGCTGAAGGAGCGGGTGTCCAGCTCGATCCTGATGACGGCCGAGCCATCGGCTTCGAAGAAGGACCTCAGGGGCACATCGGGTATGGGATGGGCAACGGCGGCGGGAGCCAGGGCCAGCAGGAGCCAGGCCCCCAGAGCCATTCGTTCCAGGGCGGCCGGAACGGGGCTGCGGCCAAGCTTCGAGCGGCGGCTAATCTCCGGGGTGTCGCCGGACTTCGGGCTGCGGCAACTTGGGTGTTGTCTCATGGGCCCCCTTGTGCTTTACTATGAAGTGTGATGTCCCAAAACAATACGTTTGCGGTCTGACCGCTGTTGTTAGTAAACAAGGAGAAACCCATGAGATTCGTCGTTTCGATGATCCTGGCCTCCGTTCTTGCCTTTGGCGTGAGCCTGGGTTCGGCCTACGCCGGCTGCGGCAAGAAGGTGACCAACAAGGGCACCCTGAAGAGCCTGGATGCCGACAAGAAGACCATCGTAGTCGCCAGCAAGGGTGAAGAGACCAAGCTGAATCTGACCACCAGCACCAAAGCCATCGGTGCGGACAAGATTGCCGACATGGTTGGCAAGAATGTCAAGGTGATCAGCGAGCACAGCAAGGTGGATTCAGTCGCCCTGGCCAAAAGCTATTAGCCGGAAGCAGCTATTAGAGCCGGCTGGTAGTTGAAACTCAACTAGCAACACCAGGTGCGGATGAAGTCGGCGTAGGTGTCCGCACCTCGGTGTAGCTGCTCCACCGTGATCCACTCGTCGAAGGTATGGGCCTGCTCGACGTCTCCCGGTCCGATCAGGACCCGGTTCTCGAGGTCGGTGTAGACCGAGGCCTCGCTTCCGTAGCCCACCGTTCGAGCTCCCTCCCTCCCCGCAACCTGCAGCACTTCTCCCATGAAGGATGACCTCGGGTCCACGTGAAAGGCTTCATGGCCCCGGTCGACCTTCAGCTCCACTCCGCACTCCCGGGCCGCCCGGGTCACCCGCTCGATCAACCGGTCGGTCCTGGTGCTGGGCATGGGGCGGAAGCCGACGCGGCAGATGCTGACCGGTTTCTTGACGTTCATGGCCTCGGGGTAGTCTTCGATTCCGATGTTCCCTCCCAGGGTGGGAGGATCGAACTCCGGATCCTGCCACTCGGGACTGCTCTGAGTTTCCTCGTAGAGCTCCTTCATCCGGACCAGGAAGGGAATCATGATCCAGTTGGCGTTCAACCCCACCTTGGTGCTGGAGTGGGCCGACTCTCCCCGCGCCGTGGCCTCGAATGAGCATCCGCCCTTGTGGGAGTAGACCACATCCAGCAGGGTGGGCTCCCCCACGATGGTCCTGGTCTGGGCTTCGACCATCTCCCGATAGAACCTGGAGTTCTCCTTGACCTGGATGGCCCCTCCGTAACCGACCTCTTCATCGGCGGTGCAGGCGATGTAGACGGGTTGCTTCAGCTCGCCGGCCTCGAAGCGCTCGGCGGCCGCCAACATGCTGGCCACCGACCCCTTCATGTCGCAGGCCCCCCTGCCATAGAGGCGACCGTCCCGAACGGCGGGAGCAAAGGGTCCGTGTTCCCGGGTGAACCAGTTGACGGCCGGCACCACGTCGGTGTGTCCGAAGTAGGCCATTCCGCCCCGTCCTTCTCCCTTTTTCCCCACCACGCTGGCCTTGCGAACCCCGTTTTCGTCATCGTACTCCAGGCGTTCGGTCTGACAGCCCATCTGCTTGAGACGATCCTCCACATAGTCGGTCAGGGCCGCGTTGCTGAGGCTGCTGGTGGTGTCGAAGGCAATGATGTCTTTGGCGTATTGGAGGGCGTCCACGAATCGGTCCTTTCTGTTGACAAGGGAAGCGGCTAGTGACCTTCCGGGAAGGGTTAGTGTACAACCGGCGGATGGCGGCCTCAAACTCTATTCCGTATTTCTGTTCCGTCCGGCGGCAGGCGCAATTTGTCTCGGCTCAGCGGTCGCTGACCTGGAGGCTGACCTCCTCCAGCACCGGAGTGCTGCCCCCGTCGGGTGTGGTGAGCACCGCCCTGTACTGAAGCCAGCGGTGGCCCGGCGGATAGGCGGGAAGGGTGGAGGGTTGCCGGAAAAAGGTGCCGCTGCCGCCGGGCCCTTCCCAGGCGGCGGCGCTCAGGGCCCGAGGCGTCGGTCCGCTGCGCAATTGAAACTTCACCGCCGTCCCGTGGGGCGTTCGAGCCTGCCAGTCCAGCCGGGAGGGGCGTTTGCCCGCGGGAAGGCTCAGCAGGGGCGAATGGTACTCCTCTTCCAGTCTTCGGTGATAGATGTTGCCGACGTCGTGGCGGACGCTGAAGTGCGGCCCGAAGGTCTGGATCCACTGCCGCCTGGAGAAGGAATACCCCTGGGGGGACCCCCAGAAGATATGGGTGCCGACCCCGTGGTCGCCGTGGCGCAGGTGGTTGAAGGGGACGATATCCATCCATCCGTCCCGATTCAGATCGGCCACGGTGAGGGCCAGGGTCGATTCTCCGGGCAGGCCCGTCCTGCGGGACTCGCTGTAGCCCTCCGGGCCTCCCCAGTAGATAAAACAGGGCAGCTCGCGGGTGGTGTAGGCGTGATAGTTGGTCATGACGATGTCCAGATAGCCGTCCTTGTTGAGGTCGGCCACCGACTGCT
Organism: Candidatus Versatilivorator sp.; assembly: GCA_965198125.1. GTDB lineage: Bacteria > Acidobacteriota > Terriglobia > Versatilivoradales > Versatilivoraceae > Versatilivorator. The sequence continues at coordinate 14,109 of CBDAOQ010000001.1, forward strand.
CTTCCGACTCGTAGGCTTCCAGCCTCAAGCTGCGGGAGAGGTCGAATCCATCGGCGCCTCCCCAGAGAAGGGTGGCATGGCGCATGGGGCGACCGTGCCTGGCCATGTCGTAGACGCCGCCCAGAATCAGGTCCAGCCAGCCGTCGGCGTTGAGATCGGCGATCTCCACCGTGGAAGCCGAATGGACCTTGAGCAGGCTGTGGTTGTCCCGGCTGTAGTCTCCGCCGGGGCTGCCCCAGAAGATGTCCACATTCTCCCGGTCCACGTCGGGGAAAATCAGATCCAGAAACCCGTCCTTGTTGAAGTCGGCGATGCCGGCGCTCTGGCTGATGTTGGTATTCAGGCTCAGCTCGGTGCGCCGCCGGCTGTGGAACCCGTCCTTCCCGCCCCACAGGAGGATGCCTCTGGAAGAAACTTCCTGGCTGTAGGCCGAGCCGGCTGGTATGACCAGGTCCAGGTAGCCGTCGCGATTGAGATCGGCCACCGAGGCCCCATGCCCGTCTTCCAGCTTCAGTTCCTCCCGCCGCTGGGCTCCGTAGCCTTCGGCGTGCCCCCAGTAGATCCAGCCGTTGGGAAAGGCGATGTCCGGCCGGCCGTCCCGGTTCAGGTCGGCGATGGCCGGCACCGCGCCGATAGCTCCGGGCACCCTCGACACCGAAGCGGCCGAGTAGTGGTGGCGTGGATTCCCCCAGTAGATCAGGGAATCGATGGCCTCGCGCGAGCCGCTGTTGCGGCTGACCAGCACCAGGTCGGCCCAGCCGTCCCGGTCCAGATCGCCGCCCTGGAGACTCACGGGACCGAATCCCTGCAGCTGGCTGCGGTGGGCCGGGTCGAAGCCCAAGGGACCGTTCCAGTAAATGTAGGAGGGCACGTCGTGGGTCCGGGAATCGCCTTCGTTGGCAAAGGCGACGTCGGTCCAGCCGTCCCGGTTGAAGTCGGCCGCGACGGCGTCGCTGGCGTCCAGGGTGGGCAGGTCGGTCCGCCGCCGGCTCTCGAATCCCCGGGGACCTCCCCAGTAGATGGTGGAGGGCCGGTCGCCCCGGTTGGCCAGGATCAGGTCGGGAAAGCCGTCACGGTTCAACTCGGCCACTGCACATCGAACGGCTCCCGCGGTGGGCAGCTCAGCCCAGGGCTCCCCGGCGAAGCCCTGGGGCCCGCCCTTGAAGAGTTGGGCCCGGTTGTCTCGGTGAGTGACTACCAGGTCGGGAGTGCCGTCCCGGTCCAGGTCCGCCAGACGCAGCCCCACCGGGTCCCCGCCCCCCATCCGCTCGCGCCGCTCGGCGGAAAAGCCGTCGGGGCCGCCCCAGTAGAGAAAAACGCTCTTCTCCTCGGAGTTGTTGTTCACAAGCAGCAGCTCTGGGAAGCCGTCTCCGTTGAGGTCTCCGGCGGCCACGTCCAGCGCGCTGATCGAGGGCACCACCGCCCGCCTCTGGCTGCTGAAGCCGGTGGGACCGTTCCAGTAGATATAGGATTCCAGGTGTTGGGCCGTCCCGAAGCGCTTCCAGCCCTCGATGCCGTGGTTGGCGATGGCCAAGTCCACAAACCCATCCCGATTGAAATCTGCCGCCGCCACCGCGCTGCCCAGCAGGGTGGGCAACAGCGTCCGCCGATCGGGCCGGAACCCCTCCCGGGACCCCCAGTAGATCATGGCGTCGGTCTCGACCCCGTAGTTGTGAATGAAGTTGCAGAAGACCAGGTCCAGGTAGCCGTCCTGATTGAGATCCACCAGCAGGGAACGCCCGCCCCCCTTGCTGGGAAGCCGGGTCACGCCGGCCTCGCGCTTGCGAATCTCGCTCAGCAGCTTGCCCAGGGGCTGTTGGTCGGGCAGGTCGGGAAGCAGGGAGCGGAACCCCCGGGGTCCTCCCCGGTAGATGAGCACGTCCTCGCTCTCGACCTGGTTATGGTCCTGCCCCACGAACAGGTCCAGGAAACCGTCGTTGTTCAGGTCCCAGCGGTGAATCATCTCGACGGTTCCGGCCCGGCTGATGTAGAGATTGGTTCCCCCGTCGGCCAGCCTTCCCCGCGAGAAGTCCTCAAAGCTGGAGTGACGGATCCAGGGCTGGTGGGAAACCGGACCCGAGGCGGCCGACAGCAGCAGCCCCGCGCCCAGGCACCCCGCGATGAACAAGGCTCGGGTCATGGTTGGGATGGGGTGGGCGGCGGCCCCTCGAACTGCAAGGGACCGTAGACCTCGTACTCGTGGAAGCCGCCTTTGTCGGTCACGGGGGCGGTGGCGGTATTGAGCGGCCGTTCCCAGCGCCCGTCATAGTCATAGCGGCAGACTGCCGCCTTCCAGGCCTCCCCCTGCTTCGGAATGGAATTCCCGGCGTGATGCAGATCGGCCAGCGGAAGGGCGAGCTCCACGGACCAGCCCCGGTCGTCGTCCTCCGGATTGTTGAGGGTGCCGTCCACCGCCACCGCCACCCGGAGCCCGCTGTTCCAGGGCGTGGCCTCGTCCAGGGGGGTGCCGCGCTTGACAAAGAAGGCGTCGAAGATCTGGTTGGTGGCGCTGAACTCGAACTCGTAGTAGAGCAGGGAGGACTCCAGCGGCTTGATGAAAAGCTCCAGCACATCCTCCTCCCACAAGCGGGCGTCGCGTCCGCTCAGGGTGGAGCCGACATCCCGATCCTGGGCCGTAATGGCCACGTAGAGATCCTTACCGTCCCAGAGAAACCTGGCGGAGGCCCGGGTCGGGGACACCGGGTTGCCCAGGCCGTCGAACCGCAGCGGGATCTCCGGGGCCTGCTGCCAGACCGCCTCGTCCGGACGCCCGTCGATCTCGATGGGATCGCTGGTCAGATAGCAGGGAATCGGGTCGGCCTGAGCCGGCGGCGGGGTGCTCTCCGGAGTCGGATCGACTTCCGGGGCCGGAGAGCAGGAAGCGGCGAGCAGGAGCACAGCCAGCGGAATAAGGAATCGGGTGTTGCCTTGCATGAATTCGGCCTCTTCAACGACCACATGGTCGGTTTGAGCTTCCCGGGCGGCGAAAGCGCCTCCCGGGCCCCGAAACGGTTTCAGCCTCGATCGGCAGTTCCCCCATTCTCTCCAAAATGGCACCGTTCCGCCAGCGGGGAATGGGGCCAGGGCTTTTTGTGGGCCGGCGCCCACGGTTGAACGCTGCCGCCGCGTAGGCCCCTGCTGAGTGCGTGAGCCCACGAAATGTTCCAGGACACGCACGTAAAAGATGGGCTACCGTCGCAGGTCGGATTCGTGCTCGAATGGATTCAGGAGATCTACCCCGAGTTGGTCAAAATCGCGCACGTTCCGGGTAACGACCGTCAACCGGTGCGCGACGGCCGTCGCCGCGATCATGGCGTCCTCCAACAGCGTGTCGGAACGACGATGCTTGAGCCGCGCCCATTCCCGGAATGTGGCTGCATTCATTGGGAGGACGTCATAGGAGACCAGCACCGCGCTGAGCCACGCTTCCAGTTCCTCCGCCTTGGCGACGTCCTGCTCACGGGTGAGTTCGATGCCGGCTTGGATCTCCCCGACCGTCACTGCCGACAGAAACAGTTCATCGGCGGGCACCTCTTCAATCCACCGGACAACGGTTGGATGAGGATGAGGACGGCGCAGTTCCGATACGACATTGGTGTCGAGCAGATACATGGTCTTACTCGAAGCGCGGAGACACGCGGCGGCGATGCTGCGGCCGTGGCGGCGTCAGAGCATCGGTGCGCGCCTCCGCAGCGAGCAGCAGTTCCTTGAGATCCGGCCGGGCTCGCTTCTCCAATCGTCGCCACTCGTCGATGGGCAGCAGCACAGCTGTCTCCACACCCCGTTTGGTCACGATCTGGGGGCCTTCGGCCAAGCTCTTCTCAAGCAACTCGCTGAAGCGCGCCTTGGCATCCTGCACTTGCCATGTCTTGCTCATACAGTATTACCTCCGTCAGGAAATGACTAGGTATAAAACTAGTCTGGTGCATTGGTAAAAGCAACAAGAAACGACCGGGTGACCCCATTTCATAAAGCCTCACTCCGGCGCGTCTGCACGGCTATCCGTGGGCCTTTATCGGAGGAGCCTTTTGCAAAATTCGTCGTGCAGCGCTGGGGACGTTGTTGAATTACTGGAATAACTTGTAAAGAGCACGTAGGTGACGTTATTGAATAAAAGCAATTCAGGAGCGGCTGATCGTAGTTATTCCAGTAATTCAACAACGTCCCCTACTCTCCTGGCGTTAAAGACAGTGACAAGCCGTTCGCAATAATCATCCCTCGCAATCGCTCGCTCGAGAACTCTGAGCGGTGTCGAGGCCGCGCCATCCTTGTATCTCCCTGGACCAGCGAAGAGGTCTACATATGCAAGCTGCTGTGGCGTCGATGGGTGAGCCTTCTGGGCGGCAATGATTATCGCCGCCCATGCGTCGAAGTACTTTTCGACTATTGTGGCCTTGATTAGCGACTGCTCCCGCGACTCATTGAAGAAAGTATTCATCGGCATCCTGTAGCGATACGGCACTTCGTGGAAGAGTCTCTGACGCTAGGTTGGGTGGGAGTCTGCGGGTATCGTAGGAACTCTCAAGGGGTCGATAGTCGTCGACTTGTAAGACATCGTAGAAGTCATTTCATTCAGTAATCGTCGTCGATGTTCTTGAGTTGGTGGCTTCGCTCGTACAATGGTCGGAAACTCATCGAACGTTCTACCGTTAAGGCTCCGGCCTGTACTGCTCTTTTTGAATCCTCCCCATTGTTTGAAGAAAAACGGAACACCTGCTGCCTGGCACTGTTTCTGTATGGACTCAACCCAATCCGGTTGAATCGGGCGAGCCCCGCGGCCACTCTCGCCTCCTACAATCACCCAGTCGACAATACTCAGGTCCAGCTTTCCGAGGTGCTCAAGCAGCGGCTCCACCGACAAGAAACGGACTTTGGCTCTGGAGCGGCTGAGTTCTCTGAGGCGTGGCAATCCAGTGCGACGATTCTCAACGCTGACTCCCCACCAGATGTGGCTGGCTCCAGCAACATCACAAAGCTTCGAGTTCAGTAAGCGTCGCATGCGATGGGAGCGCTTCGTAAGTACCTGGTAGGTATGCCAGTCAGCCTCTTGCATCACCCGCACGACATCCTCGATGTAGGCGTCTGGAACTCCCTCATGGAAGAGGTCGCTCATCGAATTGACAAAGATCATCCGAGGTCTTTGCCACCGCAGAGGCTCCACAAGTTTTTCCGGTACGAGCCGAAGGTCAAAGCCCTGCTCATAAGGATGCCCAGGCACTCCTCGGAAACGCTCTGCGAAGGTCTCCGCGTAACAGTGGGCGCAACCGGGACTAATCTTGGAGCACCCGCGCACGGGATTCCACGTCGCATCCGTCCATTCGATCTCGGATTTGCCACTCATCTACAAATAGCCTAACGGATTCAGACAGTAAGAAGCAAACAAAAAGCGAATATTTAAGGATGGGAATTAGCCTCTGTTCCCTAAGAGACTATCCCGCCAAACCGGCCTCTTTCATGGCGGCCTCGGCCCGCTTCGCAAGCTCCTCCTCGGAAACGTCCTCGACGTGGGTGCTGATCGTCCACACGTGGCCAAAGGGATCGGTCAGCGTTCCGGAACGGTCTCCGTAGAACTGATTCTGCAGCGGGCGCACTTCCTTGCCCCCGGCTACGATTGCCTGCGGGTAGATCTTGTCGACATCATCGACGTAAATCATCAGGCTGACGGGGGTTCCCCCAAGGGACTCAGGACCCTTGAAACCCATGTCGGGATATTCATCGGCGAGCATGACAGGGGAGTCCCCGATCTTGATCTCCGCGTGCCCGATCTTGCCGCCGGGAGCCGCCATACGCAACAGCTCGACAGCACCAAAAGCCTCTTTGTAAAACTCGATTGCGGCGGCCGCGTTCTTCATGACCAGATACGGGGTGACCGAGTGGTACCCCTCGGGAATCGGTGACACTGGCATGGTGCTTGTCCTCCTTGGCTGGGTTCCCTGACGGCAAATGGCGCCACCGTAGAATTGGGGAAATGGTGCCTCTTGGCGACGAATTGTAATTGGCGTGGCTTATATTTGGACAGTTTTTCCGGGAACGCACGACCTTTCCGGAGCCGCGCCGACCTGCCTCCATGGATACCCGCTGCCGCCGCCGCAACGGCACTTCAAATTCCAGTGATGTCTACCGTCGTCCAGTAGGGTCTATAACTGTGTTATTTATGAGTGTCTTATATAAGTTCTGCTGTGGCTTGACTTGCTACGAACATCCCTTGCAATCCACTACCATCCCTCATATAATAGGGGGATGGATGCTGTAACGGACTTCGCGCCTGTCCGACCTAAAACCAAGCCCACCGGCCGCCACCCCAGCAACGCCCTCTCGGCCGCCTTCCTGCGCTCCGCTCCGCCCGGAAGACACGCCGATGGAAACGGATTGTACCTCTTCGTCCAGCCCAGCGGAACCAGGAGCTGGATTCAACGCCTCGTCGTCCGTGGCCGTCGCCGCGAGCTCGGACTCGGCAGCCTCGCCCTGGTCCCCCTGGCCGAGGCCCGCGAGAAGGCGCTGGCCAACCGCAAGCTCGCCCGCCAGGGCGGAGACCCACTGGCGGAGAAGCGACGCACCGAGGGCATCCCCACCTTCGCCGAAGCCGCCATGCGTGTGCTGGAACAGAAGCGGGACGGCTGGCGCGGCCGGCGTCACCACCGCGAGTGGATGTCCAGCCTGAGGCGGTTTGCCTTCCCCCGCATCGGCAAGATGCCGGTCTCTGACGTTACGAGCGCCGACGTGCTTGAGATCCTCACCCCTATCTGGCACCGGAAGGCCTCCAGCGCCCGGCGGGTGCGCCAGCGCCTGCGTGCGGTCCTGGAATGGGCCGTAGCGATGGAGTTCAGGATCGACAACCCCTGCGACCGGATCGGCCCGGTGCTGGGTCCCCAACAGGACGTTACCGAGCACATGCAGGCCTTGCCCCATGGGGAGGTGGCTGCGGCGATCCGGACGGTGCAGGCAGCGACGGCGCCGGAGGTGGCCAAGCTGGCCTTCGAGTTTCTGGTGCTGACGGCGGCCAGGTGGAGCGAGGTGCGGTGGGCCGAGTGGGCAGAGATCGATCGGGACGCTGGTGTATGGACCGTCCCGGCCAGGCGGATGAAGGCGAACCGCCAGCATCGGGTGCCGCTGTGTGGCCGGGCCCTGGAGATTCTCGAGGCGGCACGGACCCTGGGCGAAGGAACCGGTCCGCTGGTGTTCACCCGCCGGGGAGGGAAGCCGCTCAATGACAAGCAGCTGCGGTGGCTGGTCTGCGAGCAGGGGATCGCGGCGGTGCCGCACGGGTTCCGCTCCAGCTTCCGGGACTGGGCGGCTGAGGAGACCGACCATCCCCGGGAGGTGATCGAGGCGGCCTTGGCGCATGTGGTCCGCAACCGGGTCGAGGCAGCCTATGCCCGCTCGGACCTGTTCGAACGCCGGCGCCGGCTCATGAACGATTGGTCAAGCTACCTGACTGGCGGGAGCCGAAAGCTGGAGGCTGGCCTTGGCGGTAGATCTGCCGCGCCCTCAGCGGCGCTCAGTGGCCTTCCCGCCAGGAACTGATGGATCGGGAGCGCCCCCCGGAGGCGGGGTTAATCATGCGCCACTGCGTGCGCCGGTTAACCTCGTCTCGTGCCGCACCAGCGGACAAAAAAGGGGAGGGCTCCCTCCACTCGCGAAGACTCCCTTTCCCTGCAACACGACGTGTGTCTTTCCAGGGGCATCGTTCCATCAAGGACAATTGAAATCGTCGCACCGGTAGAAAAGTTTCTATTGACATCTACTACATATGAGGGTATAAATATGAAATAACTATAGATTAAGCTCCTTGTTCTGAAAACCGGTTTTCTCTTCAGTCGATGTTGGGACTACGGATCACTTTCTATCGGGAACGTTAGAGCCTTTGGAGGTGAAACGATGAATAGAAAGACAAAAAGCCGATTGCTGCCGGTTTGCGTCACACTTGCTTTCGGGTTGACCGTTCCCCTGATGCTGCAAGGACAGTGGCTTCCCGTAACAGCTCAATTCAAAGAGCTTACTTATCGAACGCTGCCGGATGGTTCGGAGGAACTGCTGGAAGAGTCCAACGGTGTGCTGTTTCGTGCTTCGTCAGGTTCGGAGATGAGGACCCGGATCAGTGTCGAGGATGGGCAGCCCAAGGGACGAGCGCATTTCAAGGATGCCGCCACGGGCAACGTGTATCTCATCAATCATGATCGGAAGACCGCACGGCTCATGAGACAGTTGCCGCTTCCGCTCCTGCCCTCTCCCTTCAGGGTTCCACCAGAATCAGAAACCTTGGGCAGACGAGTCATCAATGGTGTGGAGTGCGTGGGCAAACGGGTCTTCGTGAATGGCCAATTGTCCCCCGGTGGGTCCTGGTTTTCCGAGGACCTGCAAATTATCGTCAAGTCTGACTTCACCTTTCCTGGTGGAACCCGACGGATCAGGGAATTCTTTGACTTCCGGCAGGGGGAACCGAGTGCGTCGGTCTTTGCGATTCCGGAAGACTACACGATCACCAATACGAGTCCTGTTCTCAGCGATAAAAGGTGAAGGAGGTGTTTTCTTGACACAGAGGAACAATATCAAACTCTCGCCTCTTGAGCTCAAGGCGATGGAAGCTCTCTGGAAACTCGGCAGGGCGTCCATCAGAGAAATACTGGAGCAACTCCCTGTGAGGAAGACTCTCGCCTATACGACGGTCCAGACCCTGGTCTTTCGCCTGGAGGCAAAGGGGGCCCTGCGGAAACAGCGAAAGATCGGGAACGCCTATGTTTTTGTCCCCGTCATTACACGCACGCAGGCCTACCGCCGTCTGGTGAACGATTTTCTGGAGTTGTTCAGCGGTTCACCCCAGCCTGTGATGTCCCATCTGGCGGATACAGGCAAACTGACCCTGGAAGACCTGCGGGACCTGGAAAGGATCCTCCAGAAAAGAAAGACCCGTCGTGACAGCACCACTGCTGTGGATCCAAAATCCGAGTGAATCCCGAATAGGAGTCAGCGGCCAGGAAAGGAGGACAATTTCTCATGAACATACATTCATGGCTGTCAGAGTGGTCTTCTTGGCTATGGCCCAACCTTGTGGTGCATCTTTGGGAGGCAGCGCTCTTTATTGGATTGCTGGCTTTGGGTATCCAATTACTGAAGCGGGCGCCGGCCAGCACCCGTTACTGGTTCTGGCTCTTGGCCGCGGTCAAGCTGCTCGTTCCCTCCGTCCTGTTGGTATGGCTCGTATCGGAAATTCCTGGTGAAGCACCAGCATTAACTTCTCCGCCCCTGGAACAATCAAACCACGGGGCGTTAACTTCCGCCCCGGCAAGACCCGTCTATGAAATCCTTCAGCCCTTGCTTCTGAGTCCCCCACCCGTGGCTCCGCCTGTGTCCGCTGTCGCCCACAATGAACTCTACTGCGCGCTGACGCTGACCTGGCTCTCGGGTTTTCTCTTCTTTGTGGTTCGCTGGGCCAAAGGCTCTTTGAGCTTGGCCCGGGCCGTCAGGACCAGCCACAGGAGCGCCTCTTCGAGAGAAGCGGAGATCCTGAAGCGGGTCCGCTCCCAGCTTCAGTTGAGACAGGAGGTTGTCATCCTCGTTTCAGACAAAGTCACCGAAGCAGGTCTTTGGGGTATTTGGAGACCCACGGTTTTATTACCTGAAGGAGCCGCAAGCCGCTTAAGCGACGAAGAACTCGAAGCGGTCATACTCCACGAGCTGCTTCATGTAAAGCGCAGGGACAACCTCGCCGCCGTGCTGCAAAAAGCCCTCTTTGCTCTGCTGTGGTTTTATCCCCCGGTATGGCTCATCGACAGGAAGTTGTTCGAGGAACGGGAGCGGGCCTGCGATGAAGAAGTCTTGCGCATCAGGCAATCCCCCGAGACTTACATCTCGGGAATTTTGAAGGTTGTCAGGGCCTGTGTGGAGCAGCGGCTGGTTGGAACGTCTTCCATTGGCGGTTCAAGCCTCAAGAGACGGATGGTCTACCTCCTGTCCACCGGGCTGCCACGCAAGCTCGGCATCATGGAATGCGCCTTGATCATTGGATTCGTGGCTGGTTTGTCCCTCTTCTCCGTGTGCGCAGGCTTGATGAATCGTGATGTTTACGCTGCCTGGAGCACGCCGGCCGGTCTGGAGACCCTGCGGACCGAAAACCCGGTGGGATCCAGGGACGGGTATTCACCGAGGACGGTGGCCATCCGTTGGCCAAAGCCACACTCTCGCTCCGTTCGAAGACCGCACGCCCTCACGACCCGCCCCGAACCGTACGGACCGATAGCAGCGGCCAATACGCATTCAAAGACCTTGACCCGGGTCAGTACACCCTGAGGGCAACCCGACACGGCTACCTTCCCCGCAACTACGGCCAAAAGACCGCCTATAGCTTGAGAATAGACAGTGTCGGTACCGCGCTGACGATCGGTCCCGGACAAGTCCTGGAGAACATTGACTTCCGTCTCATCCGAGGCGGCGTCGTGGAAGGCAGGGTGGTGGACCAGGACAAGGAACCTGTGGAGCGGGTTGCCGTCCGTTTGAGGGTTTTGCGGAGCCTGGGAGGCGAGGGTCGCTTGCTGCCTCTCAGACACGACGAGACCGATGACCGGGGGTACTTTCGCATCTTCGGTGTCCCTCCTGGCAACTACTATCTGCGAGTGTCCCCTCGTCCCCTATTTGGCGACTCGCGAAGCCCGAGGCGGTGGTTCGCGCCGACCTACTACCCCGGAGTCCTGAGCGTCGAGGACGCGGCCACCATCAAGATGACTGCAGGAGAGGAAGCGGGAGGCTTCAATATCACCGTGATCGAGGGTTCCAGTTTCAGCGTCAGCGGTCGGGTGCTGACACCGGACGGCAAGCCGGCTCACTCGGTGTGGATCGTATCCATGAAGCAGTCGGGCAAGGAACTCACCACCGGGATGGGACAGCACACGAACACCGACCTGCAGGGTGAATTCAAGGTTTCGGGTATTCTTCCTGGAAGATATCGTCTCTACGCCCGTGCGGGGGGCGGTGAGAACGAGCAGATGGCCACTGCGGACGTGGAGGTGGTGGACCAGGATCTGAGCGGATTGACCTTGATGCTTGCCAAGGGGGCCGACATCACCGGCAGAATCCTGGTGGACGGTGAGGGGGCCGACCTGGATTGGCGCCGGATCTCGTTAGGTATGTCCCCATCGAGGGACAACCTCAATCGACTGTCCTTCGGTGGCATCAGGGCCTCAATCGAAAAGGATCTCACCTTTAAGATTGCGAACCATCCCGAGGGCTCCTATCACTTGATGGTCATGCTCCCTCCGGGCAATCACTATATCTCCGCCATCCGTGTCGACGGTCAGGACATAACGGATCGTCCGATGGAGCTGAAAAGCAATGACCGCCTGGATGGGATGGAGATTCGCATTTCCTCCCAGGGTGCCCGGATCAGTGGTCATGTCGAACAGGCGGAAGAGCGGGAAGTGGCGACTGGGGCGACAGTCCTGGTCTTTTCCGCCGACCCTCAGCGCAGGGATTACCCCTCGCGCTTCACCCGGACAACTCAGACGGACCAGAGCGGATATTATTCTTTGGAAGGACTGGTACCGGGGAAATACCTGGTGTGCGCCCTGGTCGATCACCAAAGCGGCAATGAATGGGATCCTGACTACCTGAGAAGCCTGGAAAAGGATTCGAAGCGGATCGATCTTTCACCGGGTCGGACGGTGCAGGAATCCCTGGTGACGTTGTCGGCGGCGAACGGATGATGAATTGACCTTAAGCTGAACTAACTCGAAAATTTCCAGGGTACTAGGGGTTGTCAGACCCTGAGAAAGTCCAGCAGGGCGACCTCCCCCGGAGCAGGCCAGGGTGAGAGCCAGGCTCGAAGTCCGGCGGCAGTCAAAGCCAGGTTGAGCACTACAACTGCGGTCCAGGTCTTCAGCGTTTCAGCCTTCCCGCAGGGAATGCCTCTTCAGAATGGACTGATCTTCCAACCAAGTCCCATAGTGTACATAACTAACTTATCTACAGTCTGTTATGAGCATGATTGAGCATCCATCCATTCCCATAGCGTCCCGCACCATACTCTTGCATCCCACCTATTTCGGGGAGTATAATGGTGGGTGTGACGCTTTCCAAACGCCCTCCGCAACGCAAGCCCCCCGGCCAGCATCCCGACAACGCCCTCACGCCCCTCTTTGTCCGTAGCGTGAGCCGCGCCGGACGCTATTGTGACGGCCAGGGCCTCTATCTCGAGGTGCGTCCCTCAGGCAGCCGGGGCTGGATCCAGCGCCTCACCATCCGAGGCCGCCGCGCCGAGCTCGGACTGGGCGGATTCCCCCTGGTCTCGCTGAAGGAAGCCCGGGAGAAGGCCTTCGCCAACCGGAAGCTGGCCCGGGAGGGCGGCGATCCCCTCTCGGAGAAGCGGCGGTCCGAGTCGACGCCCACCTTCGCCGAGGCGACCTACCAGGTCTACAACCAGCTGCGGCCGGGTTGGCGCTCCCCTCAGCATGCCCAACTCTGGCTCAGCAGCCTGGAGCGCTACGCCCTGCCTCGCATCGGCGGGATGCCGGTTTCGGAGGTGACCAGTGCAGACGTGGTGGGGATTCTCGCTCCGATCTGGCACGACACGGCCCCCACGGCCCGGAAGCTGCGCCAGCGCATCCGCGCGGTCATGGAGTGGGCGGTGGCGATGGACCTGCGGCCCGACAACCCCTGCGACCGGATCGGCCCGGTGCTGGGCGCACAGGGCAACGGCGTGCGCCACAGGCGGGCCTTGCCGCATCGGGAGGTGGCCGCGGCGATCGAGACGGTG
>CBDAOQ010000002.1:0-22263 GCA_965198125.1 Candidatus Versatilivorator sp.
GCAGGGAATGCCTCTTCAGAATGGACTGATCTTCCAACCAAGTCCCATAGTGTACATAACTAACTTATCTACAGTCTGTTATGAGCATGATTGAGCATCCATCCATTCCCATAGCGTCCCGCACCATACTCTTGCATCCCACCTATTTCGTGGAGTATAATGGTGGGTGTGACGCTTTCCAAACGCCTCCGCAACGCAAGCCCCCCGGCCAGCATCCGACAACGCCCTCCGCCCCTCTTTGTCCGTAGCGTGAGCCGCGCCGGACGCTATTGTGACGGCCAGGGCCTCTATCTCGAGGTGCGTCCCCTCAGGCAGCCGGGGCTGGATCCAGGCGCCTCACCATCCGAGGCCGCCGCGCCGAGCTCGGACTGGGCGGATTCCCCCTGGTCTCGCTGAAGGAAGCCCGGGAGAAGGCTTCGCCAACCGGAAGCTGCCCGGGAGGGCGGCGATCCCCTCTCGGAGAAGCGGCGGTCCGAGTCGACGCCCACCTTCGCCGAGGCGACCTACCAGGTCTACAACCAGCTGCGGCCGGGTTGGCGCTCCCCTCAGCATGCCCAACTCTGCTCAGCAGCCTGGAGCGCTACGCCCTGCCTCGCATCGGCGGGATGCCGGTTTCGGAGGTGACCAGTGCAGACGTGGTGGGGATTCTCGCTCCGATCTGGCACGACACGGCCCCCACGGCCCGGAAGCTGCGCCAGCGCATCCGCGCGGTCATGGAGTGGGCGGTGGCGATGGACCTGCGGCCCGACAACCCCTGCGACCGGATCGGCCCGGTGCTGGGCGCACAGGGCAACGGCGTGCGCCACAGGCGGGCCTTGCCGCATCGGGAGGTGGCCGCGGCGATCGAGACGGTGCGGGCGTCGAGGGCGAGGCCGGCGGTGAAGCTGGCCTTCGAGTTCCTGGTGCTCACGGCGGCACGCTCCGGCGAGGTTAGCGGGGCGGTCTGGACCGAGATGGACTGCGACCAGGGCGTGTGGAGCATCCCGGCCCCGCGCACGAAGGGGAATCGCGAGCACCGGGTCCCGCTGTGCCGTCGTGCCCTGGAGATCCTCAAGGAGGCGCGGGGGATCTCTCGCAGCAGTCCGCTGGTGTTTCCCAGCGTTAGGGGCAGCCGTTCGCGACCACGACGCTGTCGGAACTGCTCAGGGAGTTGAACGTCGCGGCGGTGCCGCACGGCTTCCGGTCGAGCTTTAGGGACTGGGCGGCCGAAGAAACGGATCATCCTCGCGAGGTGGCGGAGGCTGCCCTGGCGCACAAGGTCCGCAGCCAGATCGAGGCAGCCTACGCCCGCTCGGACCTGTTCGAGCGCCGGCGCCGGCTCATGGATGACTGGGCCGGCTACCTGGCCGGCCCGAGCCGAGGGCCGCAGGCCGAAGCAGCGCTCGATGGCCGTGCGAGGCGGGGACAGCGGGGCCGGCGGCGCACCGCGTAGTGCCGGGGAGCCAGCCTACCCAATGTAATACATTGGGGCTGGCGAGGGGCTCCGGCCCCTTCGAACCCCCGACCGGGGGGGAACTCTCCCCTGTCCCCCCATCACCCCCGCCGCTCCCTTCTCCCTCTCCCATGACGGAGGCCTCGATGGCGCGAGAAGCGACGGGGAAGCGTTCGACGGTGTCCTGCCCCCCCTGAATCCGCGAGCTTTGCCGGGCAGGCTGGACTTTCTCACTCCCTGGCATAGCAGAACACCCCGAAACGCCTCCTGGACCGATTCCCCTCTCAGCAGGGACCGCAGGTCTCGGCGCCTGTGGGGAAACCGGACCGGCCGGTTGATCCGCCCTAACCTCGGCAGCGCTCGATGGCCTTCCCGCCAGGGATCACGGTGGAGTGAGCGACCCCCAAAAAGGGGAGGAGGAGTGACCACTCAGTGGACCACTTCCCCTCCCCGGTGCCGCACCAGCGCTCAAAAAGGGGGGGTCGCTCACTCCACCAGCACCCTCTCGTGCGGCGCGCCGCCGCGCCGGGCGCGAGGGAACACGCGAGGCTGGCGCCGCACGGGCTTTACCCAGAGGACTCGGGCAATCCGTGCCAACCGCCTTCCAATGCGGATTCCGGGGAACAACCTGGACCACAACGGCGAGGACTTCGCCCTCTGAGAGAGAAGCGTTGTGGTTGCTCGAAAAGTGGACCACTCAGGTGGACCACTACCCCTTTGTAAGTGGTCCACCCGTACGACGGCATCCGAGTAACCTCCAAAAAGGCGGAAATCGTCGATCATTTGGCGGCCGTTGGAGGCCGGGTTTTCCTGCTCCCATTGGACGATCTTCTCCTTGACGACATCGACGCCGCCATGGCGTTCGACGGTGTCCTGCACCCTGAATCCGCGAGCTTTGCCGGGCAGGCTGCGATTTCCAGGGCCTTGGCATGCCAGAACACCCCGGAACGCCTCCTGCACCGATTTCCCTCTCAGAGACCGCAGGTCTCGCCGCCTGTGGGGAAACCGGAATGGTCGGCTCGCTCAGCGGTCCTGTGGTCGCAATTCGGTCCCGGCCAAACGTCCCGATAGTAACCGTTCGGCCAAGCCGTGGAGTCCATCCGCCGTCCGGGGGAGGCGCAGCGAGCAGAACCGACGGATCGCCTGTGATTGCAGGCACCTCCAACCTCGTCCGGGTCCAAGCCATCACGGCTTGGCCGAACAGTTACTCCCGATACGGCCACGAAGAGTCAGGTAACTGATCGGGCTCAGGTGGGTTGCAATGAGCGAAATGCCCACCGCCCACCAGGGGACATTGCCGCCGGCATGAAAATACTCTTTGAGGCTCTTCTGCCGGCCCGAGAAGAGGATGCCCATGACCACCATGGAGGCCAGGTGGACCCCGATGACCAGGTAGTCGAAGATGGAGAATTTGGCCATGGGCGGAAGCATACAACACTTCATCGACCCCGAACGGCCTTCCTGACCGATGGTCGCACCGATCCGGCGCCGGCGGTTCGAGACGGGTGGGGACGCGGATGAGCCCGCTACCCTATCAATAGCCGCCCGACTCCGGCGACGGACAGAGTGAAAGGTGAGAATTTCCTTGACACTCGGAATTCTCCTATGAACCGCTTCGCGCCCGTTGCACCCTCCTTCAACCAGCCAGGAGGATCCATGCTGATTTCTTACTGCACAATTCAAGTTCCAACACTAGAGGTGACGTCCCATAGATGACAAAGCGATCTTGTCTGATTCTCTTGTCCTTAGTCGGAGCGGTGTTCGCCGTCAGCTTCGTTCTTCTCGGTCCCGGTCCTTCCGGGATCGTCCTGGGAGAAGATTCGGAGGAGGCCGACGAGACTGTCAACCAAGGCCAGGCCAGTGCCCAAGCGGCCTTGGAGGCTCACCGCTCAGCCCATCGCAGTAGCTTTGCCCGCGTGGTCCAGTTCATGCCCCTCTACTCGATCGCCTCCGGCGACCGGACCTCCGTTTTCCTGCTCAACATGTTCGCAGACACCATCCCAGTCACTTTGACGGCCTATGACGCCTACGGAAATCCCTACACGCTGTTCGAGCATCAGGTCGAACCCCGAACCCACCTGGAGCTGTCGCTGAACCAGGCCCTGGCCTCTGCCGGTTCCAGGTATCTTGAAGGGAGCCTGAGCATCGAGTACCAGGGCGAAGCCTCCACCGTGTCGGCCTGGGCGGTTCTCCAAAGAGGCAGCCATGCCACCGAGATTCCCTTCAGTGTGGCCAGCCAGTTCCAATCCACCACCTTGAGAGCCTTTTGGGATACCCAGCCTCTGAGCCACATGGCCAACGGTGTCCCCACCTATGCCGTGATGAACACGGCCAGCAGTCCTCTCACTTTCTCAGTGACGATACAGGCGGGGCGTGAAACAAGCGTGTCGAACCATCGCCTGCAACCCCGAGCCAGGAGGGTCTTCACCATGCCGCAGGATTCCGAAAGCGGTTCTCTGGTCATCGAGCATCAGGGAGTGCCCGGGGATCTGGTGGGTGCAGGACTGCTGGAGGGGAACGGGCTGCTGGCCCCCTTGCCGGTGGTGGTCCCGGCGGCGCTCGAATCCTCCAAACATCACGCCCTCAGAGTGCCTACCACCGGATGGCTGCGAACCTGGCTCACCCTGGCTAATCCGAGTGTCAGGAGCCAAACGGCTACGCTGTCGGCCTATGACCCGGTCAGTGGCGCAAGACTGGCCCGGATCACCCAGACGGTTGAGGCGGAGACGGTGCAAACGGTGAGTCTGGTGACCTTGCTTGGTAGTCTCGGCTCCACCCGGCCGCAAGAAGTCCGCATCACCGTCGATCATTCAGGAAGGCCCTCTTCCCTGCTGGTCTCGGGAGCCAAGCTGAGCCGCTCCGGACAGGTCCAAAGCATTCCCTTCTTCCAGGACGGTCAGGCTCACCACAACGGGACCTACCCCTTGTTGAATGGGAGCCGAGGGAGCGTGTCGACCACTTGGCTGAACCTGGGGGAGGCGCCGGCCAAGGTGGTGGCTCAGTTGGACTGGGAGGGCGGAACCTATGCGCTTCCCGAAATCACCATTGCTGCAGGGGCTTCCCATCGTCTGGACTTTGCCGAGCTGATCCGGCAAGCCAAGCCGGACCTGTTGGAAAGAGAGCTGAACAGCTCTTACCGAAAAGGATTCTTCCGCTGGTCGGCCCGAGGGGGAAGCCGCAAACTGCTGGCCCGAACCGAGGTCGAACCTGCGGAAGGAGGCCGGTTCGGATTCAATTGCGCCGGTTGCTGCGTGGAGTTTCCTTACGGAGCCATTGAGCCGGGAAGCGTGACCTTTCCGGTGGGCTCGACGGCATCGTTTGTGGCCGGTGAGTATCGCAACACCTGTTCTGGGGATTTGTTGGGACCCTATCATGCCACTTCTCCTGTGCTTACAGTTCCCTCCCCCTTCAGTTGGAACGGGTTCACTCTCAGTGCCTCAGGGCCAGGGTCGGGGACCCTCTCCTTCACCGCAACAGCCACTCGCTATGAGGTGATCAGCGGCATCTGCATGACGTTCACCGATATCGTTGCCGATTCCGCGTCCTCAACATCAACTAAAGTCGAAATAATCAGTGCAGACGTGACCACCAATCAGATCAAGGTGAAACTTTCCCCGTCGGGCTTGTCCGGGAACTTCACCCTCAAACTGACGGACCCGAACAGCCACACGCTTCTCAATGCAGTCACCAGGGTTTCCGGCACACACACGGAAAGCTTCAATAACTCTAGTCTGCCGAACGGAGAATATAAGAAGGTTCAGGCTAGCTGGACGGCAAATGATGCCACTGTGTCTGCAGTTCGTAACTATCACATCAAAGTGTTGGGGACCTATTCCCACACTCGATATAACTCTCCCATAGAGGCTCAATGTTCGGGGAGCAGTACGAGGCAGTTCCAGTACAATGATGATGGAGATTGTGCGGGCATTAGCTGTGGCACGGTGACCTGGACTTTAGACACCGCTAAGCCCTTATGGGTGACCGAAGTTGGTGAGAACGGGAGTGGGGTGCACAGCCAAGCCGGCTTGTTATCCCAGGAATGGTATTGCCCAGAACCCAGTCTCCAGGGTGGCGGCGACCCGACTGGCGTCATAATGAGAAAAGTCTCACAACCCTGCGGTTCGTGTAGTCGCCGCACTTTGGTTGCCCACAAGACAGTCGCGATAAACGTCGAAAATATGCAGTTGTCATGCGGAGACAAGGTGTGGGTTCATGGATTGAATAATGGGGCGAAAGGTGTTGTCACGGTTGTCGATTCTGGAGATTTGTCTTTAACCCAGTTGGACCATTATTATGGGAAAACTGCTTGTAACAATGCTCCCTCGATTGGGAACGCAAAAACGATCAAGCTATTCTAGTGTCAAGTCACACTTGAAGTGTCGTAATTAAGATCGTACACTTCTCCAGAAGGAGGAGTGCGATGCCAGCAATCAAGTATAAGGTGACGTTAACGGGTGGAGAGAGACAATTGCTGGAGGAGATCGCGACGCGGGGCCGGCACAGCAGCCAGAAGATGCTGAATGCGCTGATCCTGCTCCGATGCGACGAGGGGCCCGACCAGAAGCGGAAGATGACGAACCAGGCGATTGCGGACGTATTGCCGGTCAGCATGAAGAAGATCGACCGGGTGAAGCGCCGATTCGTGGAGGAAGGTCTGGAGGCGGCGTTGGACAAGCGCAAAGCGGAACGGAGCCATAGGCGGAAGGCGGATGGGGATTTTGAGGCGCATCTGGTGGCGCTGAGTTGCAGCCCGCCGCCAGCGGGACATGCCCGCTGGTCGTTGCGTTTGCTGGCCGACCAAATGGTGGAACTGCACTATGTGGACGCCATTTCCCATGAGACTGTCCGTCGGGTACTAAAAAAAACGAGTTAAAGCCGTGGAAGAAGCAGCAGTGGGTGATAGCGCCGGGTGGAAGCGACGAGTTTGTGGCCCGGATGGAACAGGTGCTCGACATCTACAAGCGGCCCTATGACGCACAGTACCCCGTCGTCTGCATGGATGAATCGCCGCGCCAACTCATCCGGGAGAGGCGGACCCCGGTACCGGCCGGTCCCGGCCGCGTCGCGCGCCATGACTACGAATATGAACGTTGTGGCGTCTGCAGCCTGTTCATGGCCCTGGAACCACTCAGCGGTCAGCGCACGGTCCGGGTGACCGAACGCCGCACTCGAACCGACTGGGCCCACTTTCTCAACAACATCGCCCGGCTCTGGCAGCGGGCTGAGAAGATCACGCTCGTCATGGACAATCTGAACACGCATGGACCGGGATCGCTGTATGACACCTTTGAGCCCGGCACAGCAAAGGCGCTCTGGGATCGTTTCGAGTTCGTCTACACCCCCAAACACGGCAGTTGGCTGAACATGGCTGAAATCGAACTGAACGTCCTGATCCGCCAATGCCTGGACCGGAGAATCGATACCATCGGGGAAATGCGGCACGAGGTTACGGCTTGGCAAGAACGGAGAAACAACGCCAACGCCACAATCGACTGGCAGTTCACGGCCGCGAATGCCCGCACCAAACTGAAGCGTCTATATCCGACACTTCAGACGTGACTTGACACTAGCGTGCCAATTACTCCACATAAGGATAGTAGGAGGCACAAAAAATGTCGTTATCCAGGTTGAAGTCCCCAATGAATGTAGCCACTCTATGGTTTGCACTGCTTCTGGCTGCTCTTCCTGCCGGCGCAACCCAACTCGGCGGCGAATCAGAGAACTATTCAGCCTCCGCCCGGCTGGAGGATGGTGTGTTGCATATCGCCATTGTCAATAAAGCGTCGGGGCGCAAGGTTTCCAATCGGGTCCCGACCAGGGCCACCAAGCTCACCGAGATTCGCGTTCGAGACAGCGAGGGAAAGGTCATCGTTCATGGGAAAGTCGGAAGCCGAGGAGATATTCGGTTTGAATTCTTTGTCAACGACGCCTCCTACTTTGACAGAATCCTTGGATTGAGAAGCGAATCGGAGAACTATGCAATCTCCATCCGGTTGATGAAAGCAGATCCGCCGGAGGTGGAATATACAAGTTGGGTTCTGGATATCACTATTTTCGATAAGGTCTCCAGGACGAAAGTTTCTCGTCGCACTCAGACCAGCACGGCCAAGCTCACTGAACTGTATATTCTGGAGGCCGAGCAGCGGCTCATCGTTCACGGGCAACTAGGCAGAAGAGGGGATATTGTGAGCGTCGTCAATCTCAAGGATGCGTCCGTTCTGGACACAATCTGGGGCTGGCAAGCCTCATTTTCGCCCAACAAGACAAGGGTTGTCTATCGCTTTAGATACCCCCCACACGCTATGCACCGAGCCAGGACCGCGGTCTTGCTGATTTATGACTTCTCTGCCACACCCCGGCAAAACTCCTTTCGGGAAGAGGACATGGCCGACCCCACCACCCGAGGCTACGTGATTTATCCCGAAAGAAACAGGAAGCTGGGTAAGCACTTCATTCCCGCCATGAGCGAAGAGGACAAAATAAAATTTTTGTCACCCATAGCCTGGAGCCACGGTGGGACACAGGTGGTGCTTTTGGAAGGCTTTCAAGAAAACACTTATCTGCTGCTGGCCGACCTTGCCAAAGGGCTGGAGGCTCCTGAAGTCACGCGACTCATGTTGGAGAAGGAGAGTTACTACAAACAACCGATCGATATCTATTGGAGGAAGGAATACGAAGGTGCCTTGATCTTCGCGAAGACTCTCAGATTCAACAAGGACGACCAGTCTGTTATATTCACGACTTTTGATCATGGTCCTTTCGCAGAGCAGCAGGCAGTGATCGAGCTGGATTGAGCCTCCGCGAGGCAGAAGCCAATGGCCTGCCCATCTTCCGTACCTGCCGGTCCCCAACCTTCCATCCCTACCCTTGCAAAGTGCGTAACCGGTTCCGCGTCAGAACTGGCACATCTGCCCACTCGACACCAATCCCGCATCGATTTCCTGCTGGTCGGTTCCCTTCCGCCGCCTTCTGCGCCTCGCCTTGACGGGTAACATCCAGATTGCGGGTGACCTATTCCCCGAAAAACGGTCCTCTTCGAGAGTGAGGATTCTGGTAAAAGGAGCCAGGAGCGTCCTCACCATGCCGCAGAATGCCGAAAGCGGTTCTCTGGTCATCGAGCATCAGGGCGTGCCGGGGGATCTGGTGGGTGCAGGATGGCTGGCGGGCAGTGGGCTGGCGGCCCCCTTGCCGTTGCTGGATTCAACGACACTCCAATCCAGCAAACATCACGCCCTGCGAGTGCCCACCAGCGGATGGCTGCGAACCTGGCTGACCCTCGCCAATCCGACCGTCAGGAGTCAAACGGCCACGCTGTCAGCCTTTGACCTCGTCAGTGGCGCAAGACTGGCCCGGATCACCCAGACGATTGAGGCGGAGACGGTGAAGACGGTGAGTCTGGTGACCTTGTTAGGCAGTCGCAGGCCCACCCTTCCGAAAGAGGTCCGCATCACTGTCGACCATCCGATTCCCCTCTCAAGGACCGCAGGTCCCGCCGCCTGTGGGGAAACCGGAATGGTCGGCTCGCTCAGTGGTCGCTATTCGGTCCGGGCCAACCGTCCCGATGTAACTGTTCGGTCAGGCCGTGATGGCTTGGACCCGGACGAGGTTGGAGGTGCCTGCAATCACAGGCGATCCGTCGGTTCTGCTCGCTACGCCTCCCCCGGACGGCGGATGGACTCCACGGCTTGGCCGAACGGTTACGTCCCGATGTAACTGTTCGGTCAAGCCGTGATGGCTTGGACCCGGACGAGGTTGGAGGTGCCTGCAATCACAGGCGATCCGTCGGTTTTGCTCGCCCCGCCTCCCCCGGACGGCGGATGGACTCCACGGCTTGACCGAACGGTTACGTCCCGATAGGGCCACCAAGGGCCAGGGAAATCTGTTTTTTTCTGGGGGGCATAATGGGGGGCAGGACACCGTCTGGAAATCCATAAGTCCTTTGTATAAAATGCTTTGCATCACTCAAAGATAAATTCCGCAGGGATCACTGTGGAGGGAGCGACCCCCCGAGGCGGGGGTTAATCGTGCGCCACTGCGTGCGCCGGTTAACACTCGCCGGTGACGCACCAGCGTCAAAAAAGGGGGGGTCGCTCCCTCCACCAGAACCTCTCTCGTGCGGCGCGCCGCCGCGCCGGGCGAGGGGGGGACACGCGAGGCGCAGCCTCGCTTCTTTTTTCCGCAGCGGATGCGGGAAATCCGTGTTATCCCGCGTCCCATGCGGCGTTTCGGAAGAGTCCCGAACGACAACTGGGAGGGCTCCGCCCTCTGAGAGAGAAGCGTTGTAGTTGTCGAAAACATGAAACGGGTGGGTGAACATCGCCAGGTTGTAGCCGTTTCACCCATACGACGGCATCTCCTTGACCCCCGGAGATGGAAATCGTCGATCATTCCAAGACCCGGCAGCGGCTAGGACAGAAGCGGCGGGGCTCCCCTTGTCCAGGCCTGGAGAACGCGCTGGGTGCGGTCAAGATGTTGCTGGTCCCACTCACCTGTTTGCTCCTCTCATACACTCGGGTGCCTCAGGGTTTCAGTCGATGACAGGAGGGTCTGAGCGTGCTGCCATGTGTCAGGTCTTCCCGGAGGGGCGCACTCCTGTATGGTTGCCGTCCCACCAATCGGTCTTGTGATTGAGCTTTACTGTCGGGGTTCGGCGGGGGCTTCCGATTGCTATTTTCCGCTCTTTTTTTTGCCTGTGGAAAACAAACCGGTTTCCGCGCGCCCGTATATAGGAGCAGAATGAGGAACCGGCTGGTTTTCCACAGGACAAACCTTTTGTTTTCTATCAACTAACCCGCTTCCCGGGGTTTTTGATTCTTGGGAACCGGTTTTGAGGGGCTTTACTCCCCTTTGCATTCGCTCTTGATTTCCGTCTCCGGCAAGGCTCCACAGCACCTTCTGTTTGCCCTTCCTGCGCCCTGCCAGACGTCCCATCCTCCAGCGTTTGGTTCAAGACGCCAGCGATGGTGTCGTTTTGGACCTC
Organism: Candidatus Versatilivorator sp.; assembly: GCA_965198125.1. Taxonomy (GTDB): domain Bacteria; phylum Acidobacteriota; class Terriglobia; order Versatilivoradales; family Versatilivoraceae; genus Versatilivorator. Next base: position 10,413 of record CBDAOQ010000002.1, read on the forward strand.
GATGTTTTCTCACAGCTCCCGGGTCGTGATCTCTTGGAGGTGAACCTCTCAACTGAATCGGCTTCGGGGCCATTTCAGTGTGACATTCCTGCAGGCAGTGACTTGAGATACACTACGAGAGGAGGATTGGTGGCCCTCCAAGATAGGGCCATCAGAAGGTGATTATCAAGTGGAGGCAGTTCGTATTGTCGCTCGCCTTTCCTGCTTCAAACCGCTAATCTGTAACCACTGCTCATACTTCTGATACGATCCCGGAGACCTCTAAAATCCCAGGTACTATGGGTCATCAGACCCAAAGAAAACGCAGCCTGCCCAGCAATGCTCAAGGATTTACCGGGAATCTGGTGGCGGGCCGGAGTACAAAAGCGGTTCCTGGAACACCACAAGCGGACTGCAAGCGGACTAGGTGAGCGTCTACATGTAATGGTTCTTGGGAGGTCCGGACTGCGGCGGTTGGTAAGTCCTTTAGAATAAGTAAAAGCAACTTTCGATAAGAGCCTTTTGCAAAATTCGTCAGGTAGCGGGATTTTTTACCAGGAAAGGTAAGGGGACAGGTCAGTCGCGGGACAAGTCCGATCTCTGTTGTATCATGGAGATGAGCAATCGACATGATGAACGGAGGTGGAACTTGTCCCTTAAACAAACCCTATCACGACACTGGTTCAGGTTTCAACGGGAGCTGTTTCCGTGGCTGGAGGAGACCCTGGGTCCCCTGGGCGAGCGCTACGAGCGGCTCGTCCGGGTGCTGGAACTGGTGCGAGTGGAGGAGTGGCTGCCCTACAACAGGGGCTGGCGGGGCCGGCCGCTGAAGGATCGTGCCGCGCTGGCGCGGGCCTTTCTGGCGAAGGCGGTGCTGGACGTGCCCACCACCCGGGGGCTGGTGGAGCGGCTGAGGACGGAACCTACCCTGCGCCGCCTGTGCGGCTGGGAGGCGGCGGGTGGGGTGCCGAGCGAGGCAACCTTCTCTCGCGCGTTTGCGGAATTCGCCGCCAGCGACCTGCCGGGGCGCCTGCATGAGGCGCTGCTCGACAGAACGCTGAAGGGCCACTTGGCGGGCCACGTCTCGAGGGACTCGACCGCCATCCCGGGACGAGAATCGCCGGCGCCCAAGCCCGCAGCGACGGCCAGGCCGAAGCGCCGACGGGGTCGGCCGCGCAAGGACGAGCTACGGGCGAAGGAGCCGCGCCGCCTGCAGCGGCAGGCGTCGATGACGCTGGAGGAGATGCTGGAGGACCTGCCGAAGGTCTGCGACATCGGCGTCAAGCGCAACGCCAAAGGGCATCAGGAGAGTTGGACCGGCTACAAGCTGCACATCGACGCCATCGACGGCGGCATTCCGGTCAGTTGCCTGCTGACGTCAGCCTCGGTGCATGACAGTCAGGCGGCGATCCCGCTGGCGAGGCTGACCGCGAGTCGGGTCGACAGCCTCTACGACCTGATGGACAGCGCCTATGACGCGCCTGAGATCCGGGCCTTCAGTGAGCAGCTGGGCCATGTGCCGATCATCGACCTCAATCCCCGCAGGCGGCCGCAGTTGAAAGCCGAGCGGAAGCGGGAGGCGCTGGCTCAGCGCCGCATCGGCCAAGTGCCTCCCGAGGTGAGGCGCTACCGGGAGCGCTCGACTGTGGAGCGGGTGAACGGACGGCTCAAGGACGAGTTTGGCGGGCGGTACCTGAGGGTTCGCGGCCCGGGCAAGGTGTGGTGCCACCTGATGTTCGGCATCCTCGCGCTGACGGTGGAACAGTTGATGCGCCTGACGCTCTGAAGACTTGGCCGCCACCCCGAACAGGACAGCAGGTTTGCCCGCCGTAGGGCAGGGAGAGGGCAAGCTGTGCCCGCGCACGGCGACCGCCTGCGATCCGGCCCTCAGATCCGGGCATTTCCGCTTGAAAGTGTCCTTGCTGTCGGGTAATCACAAGCGGAACATCACGTTAGCCAGCAAAATGTCATGCTCCACTGCGAATTTTGCAAAAGGCTCGATAATATTGGGATATGTCAACTTTCGAGCAGCAGTTAGAACGACAGATGGAACGCCTGGAGCTCTAACACGAGGATCCTTGCACTTAGGCCAGGCCGCAGGCCGACGCCCTACGGCGGCGAGACCTGGACGCCATTGACTGGGACAACGTCATCGAGGAGATTGCCAGCGTTGCCTGCCTGCCGGCAAAGCTTGGGTTTAGGGGGTGTCTGATGAGCATCATGGCCAACCGAAACACTTGCAGAGGGGAGTTGATACTTGTCCTCGTTGCTTTGGTCGTTCTAGCCGGGTTTCAACCTGGGTTCGCCGAAGGCCAGGACATCGATGCGCTACGCAAGGCCGCCGAGCAAGGAGACCCCAAGGCTCAATTGAACCTTGGCCTGATGTACGGACTTGGCGAGGGAGTGCCGGAGGACGAACGCGAGGAAGTCAAGTGGTACCGGAAAGCGGCAAACCAAGGGCTCGCCAGCGCGCAACGCCTCATGGGCACAGCGTACCGCCAAGGCTGGGGAGTGCCCCAAGACATTCAAGAGGCGATAAGGTGGTTTCGCAAGGCCGCCGAGCAGGGAAACGGCGCGGCCTTTGCCAACCTTGTCGGCCTATACTCCCGCAACGGCGCTCGCTACGGAGTGCCCCAAGACTACCGGGAGGCGGCCAAGTGGTGCCTGAAAGCCGCCCGCCATGGGATAACCTGGGCGGAAGTGCGCATGGGCCTGATGTTCCGCCAGGGCCAGGGAGTGCCCCAGGACTACCGGGAGGCGGCCAAGTGGTTTCGCAAGGCGGCCGACAAAGACGACTATCCCAACCACGACGCTCAAATCCACCTTGCCGAACTCTACGCCAGCGGCCAGGGAGTGCCCCGAGACTACCGCGAGGCGGCCAAGTGGCTTCACAAGGCGGCCATCGCAGAACGCCCTAAAGCTCAGTTCAGACTTGCCGACCTCTACGCCAGCGGCCAGGGAATGCCGCCCGATTACGTCAAAGCCTTTGCCTGGTACAGCGTTGTAGGCCAACTGAAAATCCGAAGTGCCCCGCAGGCCATCGACAAGCGAGACGCGCTCAGGCGAAAAATGACCCCCGATCAAGTACGGGACGCGCAGGACCTCGCCGCAAAACTCCGCCACGAGATCGAATCGCGCGGCTGTTGCTGAAGCCGTAATAGTTACTGGACGCTGGCCCCCTCGCCCTGGCCGCGTTCAGCCCTCAACCCAACCCAGGAGAAACCCCAATGGCCGAAGAACAAGCCGAACGCCTGATAGCCCTCCTGGAGCAAATCGGCACCCGGCTCGAAACCATCGAAGCGGCCGTAACGCGAATAGCCATAAACATTCCTTGACTCCGGGGAAGATTGAGGCGACCCGCCTTCCAAGCGTATATATGTCAACTTTCCCAGGGAAGTTAACTCCCTCCTTTTCAAGCACTTGATCTAAGAGAGGCCGGACCACAAGATATTGGGGTCGGGACCCCAGCTCGGGAGGGCCCTGGCCGGAGAAGCCGAGCCGTTGTGGGGTGCAGTTGCCGGCGGTGAGGTGCGATCGGCGGCGGCGTATTTGGGAGGGAGACCGAAAAGGGCCTAGTCCCGGTCGCGATCAAGAGAGCGGTCGAGCTTGTCGAGCAGGGCGGCGGGGAGATACTACTTTTTCATGAAGCCGCCGAGGACCATGAGGCGGCGCGTGCGGGGCCGTGCCACAGAGGGCGACGGAAGCGGAAGTGATGGGACCGGCGTCGAACGCCATGGCGGCCTCGGCCGGAGCAGGATGGATCGACAATTTCCGCCTCTGGGGGTCAAGGCCGTGCCGTCGTATCAACGCGCCACTGACAAAGGCCTGGTGGCGTACAAAGGTGGCGCGTGACTTCAACAACCCCAACGCTCCACTCTCAGAGGGCGCAGTCCTCGCCGCTGTGGTGGGGGCTTTACCTGGAAAGCCGTATTGGACGCGGGTTGGAACAGATTCCCCGCGTCCTCTGCGACAAACGTAGCGGGGCTGAGCCCCGCGTGTCCCCGCCTCGCCCGGCGCGCCGCACGAGACGGGTGATGGTGGAGGGAGCGACCCCCCCTTTTTGGCCGCTGGTGCGGCACCGGCGAGTGTTCACCGGCGCACACAGTGGCGCACGATAAACACTCCCCTTGAGGGGGGGGCGCTCCCTCCACAGTGATCCCTGCGGGAAGGTCGTCGAGTCGGCCAGGAAGCCAACTCGAAGAACAGCAGACCACAGATGGCCCCAGGCCGAGAAGAGGCAAGCCTGGAGAATGCACACAACCCGATATCTCCGATCCGGAGCACGGGTAGCTTGCCAGGGCCATTCTTTGTTTGGCCCTGGAAGGCGAGGACAGAAGAGGGGCGAGGGCTGATCCTGTGGTCATGGTCGGTTGAGGAGCGATCCGCAGAGCGGTTGGACCGGATGATGGGGAGGCGAAGGGGTGGATTCGAGGATTGTTGAGAGGATGTCGAGACGAGGGGCAGGAAGCGGGCAGCCGGGGGCGGCCCGGTGGCGAGGGCAGGAGGCTGGCCGGTGGGTTGAGGGGGGCTTCAGACCCTCAGAGGGTTGAGCACCGCCTCGAGGGCGGCGTGGGGTTGACCCGCATAGTAGCGATGGGCCTGGGGCAGGTAAGAGAACCGGCCCTGACAGCGGACGATGGAGATGGCGGCATTGGTCATGGCGGCGAGGTTGCGGGGCAGGTGGCCGACATGAGCGCGGCAGCGGTCTTCGTCCCAGGAGAGGTCGCGGACGTGATGGAGTCGATTCTCGATTTCCCAGTGTCCTCGGACCAGAGCCATCAAGCGTTGGGAGTCGGCCTCTGCGGGGGGCAGCGAGGTCAGGCCGTAAGCGACTTCGGTGCTGGTGGCGCCGGTCTTCAGACGGGTGCGCCGGCGCTGGATGCGGAAGGCCTGACGGCGATAGGGCAGGTGGGCATAGCCGTTCCACTGCTTACCGGTCAGGTCGAGGCGGCGGCAGCGGCGGGTTTCGATGCGCCCGTGGGCCTTGTCGAGGGTTTCCTGCTGGGAGGCGACGCACTCGGGCGCCTCCCAGTCGATGGCCTTGAGGTCCTCCAGCAGGGTGGGCTGGTTGTTCTTCACCGCCGTGGTCACGTAATGGGCCTGACCCTGTTCGACCAGCAGGCGCAGTGTGTCTGCCTGCACGTGCAGCGCATCCAGGCTGACGGTCCGACCAGCCAGCCTCAGTTGGCCGACCAGGGTGCGCACAGCGGGGATCTCGTTGCTCTTGTCCCGGACCGCTTCCTGGCCCAGCACCAGGCCCGACCCATGCTCGAGGGCGGCGACCAGCAGCGTGCGGCCTTGGGGGTTGTGGCGGGAGGCGCCGCGCACCTGCTTGCCGTCGACGGCGACCGGGGCCGGGTCGCGGCTCATCCGGGCGGCCCAGAGCCGCAAGGCCCGGTCGAGGGTGTCGGGAGGCAGGCGGGCCAGCACGTTGTGGAAGGTGGTGACGGTCGGGGCCGTGTAGCGGTTCAGCTTCTCGCTGTAGTAGGCGCGCAAGGCGGCCAACTGCGTCTGGGTAAGGCGGGAAGCAAACTCGGCGAAGGCGGTCACGCCGCGGTAGCCGGCGAGGCGTGCCGCCACCGCCATCGCCAGCAGGGTGGCCAGCGGGTAGCGCTTGCCCCGCGGCTTGCGGAACTCCTCAACCGTGCGCAGGTACTCGAACAGAGAGCGCAGGCGGTCCTCGCCCAGTGGCTTCGAGTCGCCCTGGCTGGACCAATCGGGGGCGTCATCCAGTCGACTCAGTTGCTGACAGGCATCCGGTTGCAGGGGGTACACGAAGATCTCCTTGGGTTGACCGTGCGGGTGCCAGCGCGGGCTGCCGCCGGACTGGCGTCGATAGCCGCGGGTCCTCCCCAGTCCCAGCCAGTTGGAAGCCCGGTAGCAGGTGCCGGCAAAGCGGCTGGGGTCGACGAAGGTCTCGGCCACCAGCACCGGATGCCCATGCAACTGGCGCATGTCGCTCGACAACCGCCGCAGGCTCAATCCCAGCACCCGCGAGGCCAGATTGGGCCGATGGGGGCCGGGCAACAGCACGAAGCGGGTGTTGTTCGCAATCAGATGCAGCCGCCGGAACTGCTGCTCCGGGATCCATCCGATCCACCGGTCCCGCGCCTTCAGCTTGAAGGCTCCCGCCTGCCAGCCCACCAGCGCCACCCACTGCCCGTCGAGTTCCGCCACGTGACGCAAGCCGCACCCCACCAGACCCTGAAACGGCAAGTAGTGATGTTGCTTGACCAGTTGGTCCCAGCGGCGACGCTCCTCCAGCCCCCGGGTGGGACGCACCCGGACCGCTCGCAACGGCCGCTCTTTCAGCAGGGAGACAGGGGAGGGATCCATCGGCATCCCACCCATCATCGCAGATCAGAACCGGAGGGTCCAGAACAAATCCTCCTCCAATGGCATCAGACAACTATCGCTCAACAAAAAATGGCCCTGGGTAGCTTGCCACTCTACTTGACAGCCTCGGACTCAGGGTTGATACTCGGCTGACCTGTCCGCCAGTAACTGTTCGGTCAGGCCGTGATGGCTTGGACCCGGACGAGGTTGGAGGTGCCTGCAATCACAGGCGATCCGCCGGTTCTGCTCGCTACGCCTCCCCTGGACGGCGGATGGACTCCACGGCTTGACCGAACGGTTACCCCGCCAACGTCCTGAATGGTCCAGTAGATTCCTGTTCAATTAGAGGGATTTATTGAGGGGATGAAAGCGGGTTGATCTACCTTAAGTTTTTTATAAATAGTGTGTTACAAGTGATCGATTGTAGTCGCCGCCTTCGCGGCTAAACTCTAACGCCGTGTTTTCCATGGGCTTACGCCTCCGCCTACACGAGAACGCCGCCTTCGTGGCTAAACTCGACCCGCCCCGGGCTGGCGCCCGGGGGATTATTCTTTGGAAAGCGCTGATTTCACGACGTGTCTGGACCGGAAGAACCCACCCCAGCCTTCGCTTCGCCCGGCCACCCCTCCAAGGAGGGGATTTCCACCTGCCAATGGCTGCGCGCCTACACCCTCCGGCTACGGCCGCCCCCGCCCTTTCGCTTCATGCTAGGAGCGGTGCAGCACCGTATCTCGCAGAGGCAGGCTGGGACCCAGGTCGGGGTCCTCGTTGCGGTGGTGGTTCCTGCCCATCAGATAGCGGATTTCCATCTCCACGTCGTGCAGCAGAATCTCGGGCATGATGGTGGGATCCCGATGCTCCAGCAGGATCTCCACTTCGTTGTTTCCCTTCCGAGGCCAATGGGAGGGATCCAGCCGATAGACGAACCAGTAGCCGAATCCCGAGCCCCGGTTGGGTGTGCTCATGCGATAGAGCTGGTTGATCTTGCGCAGGCTCGAATCGGGCAGGGTCTGGCCGTTCAGGCGGAAGACCAACCTGTCCAGCTGATTGGTGTTCATCACCCGAAACCTCAGCAGCACCTCATGAACCCGGCCGGCCCGGCTCCAGAAGGGCAGGTCGTCGCTGACGGGGAGCTCCAGGCGCAGCGGCTCGCCTTGGACCAGCTTGCGGGGCAAGGGCATCCCGGGTTCCCAGGGAGGGGACTGGTAGCTGCCCGCGGTCGGGATGAGATAGAGCTTGTCCTTAGGGGCCATGATGTCCGGATGGGGGATTTCCCGAAGCTGTTCGTAGAAGGCCGCCCGATAGGGCCAGTTGGCCCCCTGAAACCACTGGTTCAGGTAGATGCCGTGGACCCCTTGATCCCAGTAGTTGCAGGCCGCCGCCCGGATGACTTCGATGGATCCGTTGGAGAGCCGGTCGGAGTCCACCATGCTGTTGAGCACGGCGAAAATGCGGGTTTGGGTGCCCTTGGCTGCTTCCAGCAGGGGCCGAAAGTCGGCCGAATGGTCCACCCGCCCCCAGTAAACCCCGAAGGTTTCGCCGATGATCACGTCCACGATCCCCTGCCGCATCCACTCCCTCACGTCCAGACCCAGCCCCAGACAGGTCTTGAGGTCTCCCGGAACCCGGATGGCCAGCTCGCGGTCCTGACCGGTCTCCTTCATGGTCCGGTGGATCCTCTCGATCCAGGCGGTCATGATGGGACGGCCGGCCTCGACTTCATCGGGATGGAAGAAGTGGGGCGAGGGGCTCTGGTAGGCCAGTGTCAACTCGAATCCATCCACCGGATAATTCCGGAGAACCTCTTCGATCAGGGCGAACCGCTCCTCCCGGACCTCCGGATGCTTGAAGTCCAAACAGGTGAGTCCGGGGAACTCCGGGTCCAGATCGCCGCGGGCGCCGATCTCCAGCTGCTGGTTGTCCAGGCGGAACAGGGAGCTGCGCACGTCCTCCTCCCGGGGCCCGCGCCTGCCCTGGTTCACCAGCAGGGCGGGATAGAGCAGCATCCCTTTTTCGTGGGCCCGATCACAGAGCACCTTCAATGGGTCCAGCCCGGCGTCCAGCAGCGACCTGGCATTCTGGTGGGCCCGCTGGAAAACCACGTGGGGCCACTTGCGGACGTGGTGGCCAAACACCTCTCCCACCCGGGTGTCGTGAAAGACGGTGCGGCCGTCCGCCAGGCAGAAATTGAGCACTTCCACCGAGGTTTCCACCAGCTCGTCCACGGCAGCTTCCACCTCCTGTTTCTGGATGGGGGGCTCGTACATGTACATGAGGGGGTGGCGGCTGTCGTGGAAGAACATGATGCTCGGCTTTTTCCGGGCGGCGCCGGACCGCGGCCGGGCCGGCTCCGCCGATGCCGGTGGGGCCAGCAGGCCCGGAGCCAGGCCGGCGGCCAGGGCAGTTCTCACGAAATCGCGTCGTTTCATCGAGGCCTCCTTGAAGGGTGGTTGTAATGAGCGTCGGTCAGGTCCATTTCTATCAGAGGGCCGACCCGGAGAAAAGTATTGGGTTGGGCAGGAGCAGAGGCATAACCTGGCGGGCTTCCCCCGGGACCGTGACGGCAGCCCGCCAGCGCCGCTGTCGCTCAATGGGTGCAAGCCGTTCCCCGAGGCGCTATACTTGACTCTCTGCACCAACTCTGGAGAGACGATGGCTTGGTGCCCCCGGCGCCATGCCCTTCGCAAGCCGGGCGATTCCATGAAGTGCTGCAGCCGGGCTCTGGCTCGTAACATTGCGATTGCCCTCGCCGGAACGGTTCTGATCTGGTGGATCCTGAACCCCTCGGACTGGCGCCGGCTTTCGGCCGGACTGCAGGCCGCCAGGGAAGCCCTGGGGGCCGAGGCAGGGTTGCGCCCCCGTTCCGATTACCCGCCGGAGGAGGTGGTGCGCATCCAGATCCGGGCCCTGGGCGATAACAATCGGCCCCACCCGGATGCCGGGATCGAAGTCTCCTTCCGGTTTGCGTCACCGGCCAACAGGAAGGTCACCGGCCCCCTGCCGCGGTTTATCGAAATGGTGCACAATCCGGCCTACCGGCCCATGCTGAATCATCGCGGGGCCCGCTATGGTAAACTCAAGCGGGAGGGAAATCACGTCTCTCAGACGGTGATCCTGAAGACCAGAGACGGCAGCCGGGTGGGCTACCTCTTCCAGTTGTCCCGGCAGACCGAAGCTCCCTTCAAGGACTGCTGGATGACCGACAGCGTGATGCGCTTCGAGGTTCGGGAGGATTTCCAACAGGTCTGAAACCGACATCGGCTCCGGCAGCGGCATGGCGGCCGGCCGGCGATCGATGCCGGAGAACACGCAAATGCAATTGAGATCCCTTTCAATTCTGGCTTTACTTACCGGGCTCTTGTGTCCTGGAACCGCCGGCCTTGCCCAGGGTAAGCCCTTCCTGTACGAGTCCGTGCAGGCCATCCTGGCCGAGAATTGCCTGAGCTGCCACGGGGCCGCCCAAATGTCGGGCCTGGACTTGAGGCAGCGGGAAGCCCTGCTGAAGGGAGGCACGCGAGGACCGGCACTGGTCCCCGGCAAGGCCGAAGACAGCCTCCTGTTCCAGGCCGCCGCCCATATCGGGGAACTCCAAATGCCCCCCGAGTCGCCCCGCCTGCCCCGGGAAAAGCTGGACCTCATCCGCCGATGGATCGACGCGGGCGCTGTCTGGGAGGAAAACACCGGCGCCGCCGACCCGGCCGCAGCAGAGCCCGACTGGTGGTCGTTCCGCAGGCCGCGGCGCCCCCCCTCGCCGCTGGTGGACGGGAAGGAGTGGCAGGGGAACCCGATCGACGCCTTCGTGCTGGCCAAGCTGCGGGAGAAAGGGCTACCCGCGGCGCCGCCCGCCGACAAGCGGACCTTGATTCGGCGGGCCTATTTCGACCTGATCGGCCTCCCCCCCACGCCGGAGCAGGTGGACCGGTTTCTCAAGGACGACTCGCCCCGGGCCTTTCAGTCGGTGGTGAACGAGTTGCTGGCCTCTCCCCACTACGGGGAACGCTGGGGACGGCACTGGCTGGACGTGGTTCGCTACGCCGACTCGGCCGGGTTCGAAACCGACGCCTTCTTTCCCAATGCCTGGCGCTACCGGGACTACGTCATCAAGTCCTTCAACGAAGACAAGCCCTTCGACCGCTTCCTCCAGGAGCAGATCGCGGCCGACGAGCTCTGGCCCAACAACCTCGACCTGGAAGGGACCTACGCCATCGCCCTGGACAAGCTGCGGCAACTGGAGGCCCGGGTGGGGACAGGGCTCTACGGGCTGGTGCCGCAGACCGGCGAATCCAAGATGGACTCCAGCAGGGAGCTCAATGAGATCCTGACCGACTGGGCGGATACCACCGCCTCGGCATTCATGGGCCTCACGCTGGGCTGCGCCCGCTGCCACGACCACAAGTTCGATCCCCTGTCCCAGAAGGACTACTACCGCTTCCAGGCCATCTTCGCGGGCAGCGACACGGTGGAAATTCCGGTGGTGACCAAGCTTTCCATGTTTCACCGGTCCGAATCCTACTCCGGCTTCCTGACCCTGGCCGAGCTACGCTGGACGCATCGCCTGTTGGAGAAGAAAGTCAGCCAGGGGGTGTTCGAAGCCAAGAAGGCGGAGTTCCCGGCGGAGGTGGTGCAAGCCTACGAAATCCCCGACGACGATCGCACGCCGGAGCAGGAAAAGCTGGCCGCCCCCCTGGCCGAGGTCTTGAAGAAGTTGGGGGACCCAAACGGTTTGACCCTGTTGGACCTGGAAAAGCACCTGACCCCGCGGGAAAAGGTCCAGCGCAAGGAGCTGGTGGAAAAGCTGGGACACGCCGTGCTGAAGGTGCCGACCACCGAAGCCTCCCACCAGACCCATTACGACGCCCTGTTCGACATTCCCAAGGCGGTGGTCATGGGCCACCGCCAAGCCGAGCTGGTTCCGGCGATCCACGTGCTGGATCGGGGCGATCTGGGGAAGAACCTTGAGAAGGTGGAACCGGGGCTTCCTCGCATTCTGGCCAACGGAATGGATCTGGGCCAGCCTTCTTCGGAGCTGGCGGTCCCCCGTTCCCGGGCCAAGCTGGCCCTGTGGCTGAGCCGCCCCGACCATCCGCTGACCGCGCGAGTGCTGGCCAACCGCCTCTGGCAGTGGCATTTCGGGTCGGGCATCGTGATCACCCCCAACGACTTCGGGCGGATGGGCGCCCAGCCCACCCATCCGCAACTTCTGGACTGGCTGGCGACCGAGCTGGTGCGCAGGGGCTGGAGCCTCAAGTCGATGCACCGCCTCATCATGGCCTCCGACGCCTATCGGAGGACCAGCCAATATCCCGACCCGGCCGCGGCCGAAGCCGATCCCAACAATCTCTACCTGTGGCGCATGAACCGGCGCCGCCTGGAGGCCGAGGCCCTGTGGGACGCCCTCCATGCCTCCGCCGGAACCCTCAACCGGAAGTTGGGGGGGCGGTCCTTTTGCCCGACGCCGGAGGAAGGGGACCTTTCGGGCAAGAACTGGATCCGGGTCTATGCCGATCCCGAGGAGCAAAATCGGCGGGCGGTCTAC
>CBDAOQ010000003.1:5847500-5989343 GCA_965198125.1 Candidatus Versatilivorator sp.
GATGGGAAGCCCCTGTGCTGGGGATCGGCGGCAAAGACCAGGACTGTCGCTCCTTCCGCCACTTCTCTCCCTTCTGCCTGCTCGACGTAACCACTGACCCGAGCACCCTCGGAGGAAATGTGAATCTCCACTCCGTTCAACCGATCATTGCTTCTCAACTCTATCGGACGATCGGTGATGTCCTGACCGTCGAAGCGGATCGACGAGACATAATGATTGCCCGCCGGGAGCTTGGTTAAAAGGCGATAGGTGCCCTTCGGCCGATTCGATATCTTGAAGGTAAGATCCTCTTTAACCTGGGCTCCGGAACCACCGAAGGACATTTGGGTGAGGTTGCTGACCGACACCATCGACAACGAGATCCGGCGCCAATCCACGGCGGAAGCCTCACCGTCCACCACAAACCTGCCGGTGATGTCCGCACCCTTGCCGAGCACCAGGGTCAAGCCGCTCAGATCCCGGTCCACCAGGTCCACGGTAGTACTGGCCATCTCCGCGTCCTCGCCTCCCCCCGCTCGGGCATAGAGACGATGTCTGCCGGGAAGAAGACCCGAGACCTTGAATTCGCCCTGCAGGTCGGTGTTCGTGTTTGGTCCCATCATGGAGGTGAGGTCTTTGCCGGATTCCTTCATGGACATGATCCAAACGGAGTGAGCCGGCTTGCCCTCCGGCGTGAACACCCGGCCGCTGACGCTGTAGCTGAAAGCCTCGAGGACGGTGATATTGAATCCTCCCACTTCTCCTCCTGGGGTCACCTCGATGCTGGCCGCTTCCTCGACCCTCAGGACCCCAGGGTAGTAGGTAGGAGCAAACGATCGCTTTTCTCTTTGCGGGTAAGCAATGAAGGGACGGGGTGACACGCTCAGGTAGTAGTTGCCGGGGGGAATGCCGAAAATGCGGAACTGGCCCCGGTCATCGGTGTCGTCTCGTCCGAAAGGCAGCAGGCGCCGATTGCCACCCAGACTCCGGTAACCGTTCACCGTGACGCTCACCCGCTCAACAGGTTCATTGTCCTGGTCCACCACCCTCCCTTCCAGGACGCCCGCTCGGATGAGATGGAAGTCGATATTCTCCAGCACCTGTCCGGGACCGACCGTCAGTGCAGTTCCCACATCTTCTCTGCTGAAGGTATGGCTGGTCTTCTGGCCGTAATTCCGGGAAACGTAGCCGTTGCGCGTCGCCCTGAGGATGTACTGACCTGCCTCAAGATCTCTGAATGTGTATTCGCCGGAGCTATCGGCCCTGACGGTCCGGGGCCGATCCAGGGGAGGTGCGCCCTTGGAACGAAGCGAGAGCGTAGCTTTGGCCAACGGAGAGCCACCGTCCTCTGCGAATACCCGTCCAATAATCACGGCCAGCTTTTGGTCCTCCGGATCTCGCTCAGAGTTGCCTGAAATCTGAGGGGAAGATGGATCGCCGACCGCAGTAAAGGCGACCAGAGAACCAACGACGATACCCAGGAATGAGAGTTTTGTTTTCATTCCAACCTCCTTGATCCTGGAGGGCGAATCCAGCCTCCAGGGTACAGAGAAGTAGTAATTTTCCGCCTATACCCCCATAAACAGCAGCCGTGATGGCTCGAAAGCGAAGGGCATGTGTACCTCTTAGACGGCGTCAATCTGGATCGGTCGAGCGAATGTCTTTCAGTTCAAACTCGACATGAAGCCCTCGGTGTTCCCGAACTCCCCCAGTTGGTCCACTGCCTTGTCGATCAGGGAAATGAACGAGGAATCCAGACCGCCGGTTCGGGTCAAAATTGCGCCGTTCTCGTCGGCCAGAACGTAGGTGGGGTAGCCTCTGATACGCAGGAGACGCCCGAGGTCGCTTGCCTCACCCGCGTGCCAGTTCGTCCAAGGCATGGGTTCATCCTGAATAAACCGGGTCACGGTCCCAAGCTGCTCGTCCGCGCTGATGGCGACGAGAGCGAACCGGTCCGCCGGCAGCTCGGCAACCAGTTCCCGAAGCTTCGGCAGATGTGCGATGCACGGCCCACACCAGGTTGCCCAGAAATTGAGCAGCACGATGCGGCCCCGATAGTCCGACAGGGATTCCTCGACGCCGTCGAGCCGCGTGCCTGTCGCGTCCGGCAACGTGGCGCGCCGTATGCTGCGAAACACCTCCGCCTCCGTGCCTGCCAACGCTTGAGAAATTGGAGTGCCGGCAGCGTAGACCCGCATGATCTTCTCCTCCTTCCATGAAAGGTGATCGATCTTGTAGTCTGCCGGAATTTGAAAGACCGATGGTTCAGGCTCGGCGAACCGGATGTCGTAGAGTTCTCTAACTTGCCTTCCTCGACCGAAGTTTGTCTCCGTCTTGACCCTCACGTTAGCATCTCTCGCCACCCAGACTTTGCCGACAGACTCCTCTGGACTACCGGGGGACAAGACAGGCATTGCCAGGCAATCCAGCCCTCCAATGACTCCTTCGTCAACTGCAAGATCGGGTCTTAACGCAAATGGGCGGAACGGTCCCGGCCGGACTTGTTTCAGTGTCGCTTCTTTGAGATTGTGGTTCAAATCATAGGTTTTTCGAGTCGAGGAATCCATGAGAGTCGCTCTATGCGTTCTTCGATGCTTCCCATTGACTGGCTCCATGGTATCCAGCACAGAACCGGAGGAGGAACGGAAGTAGGTGCCCTCCTGTCGCATTACCTCCGTTTCGGTTCCGTCGGGCTGAACGAGGTAGTGAACGCTTCTCTGCTTGGCGATTACGGGCACGAATTGCGCCAGCAGCTCGGTCGCCCAACCGAAGACAAAAATCAGGCAAGTGGCCAAAGTGGTGATTTTCATGCGACACCTCTCTTTCTGGCGCTAAGGCTACCAGGCTGAGTGATTGCCCGACGCTTGTTCCCCGGACTTGGCTCCAGGCCCGATTTTTGCGCCTATACTCCTATAAACAGTCGAAACGGCGATGGATTACAACTTTTTTCGGAGGGGCCGCTCAGGATTGTCTGGAGCCCTTGGGCGATAACGATTGCGTGCGTGCATCAATGCGGCGCTTGAGCAGAGCGATGGCCCGATTCATGCGGACGGCCACATTGCCGCGAGAGACGTGAAGGCGCCGGGAGATCTCCTTGTTGGAGAACCCCTGGTACAGACGCAGCTTGATGACCTGGCGGTAGGTTCCTGGCAGGAGATCGATCATTTCCCTGAGCAGAACAAGCAGTTCTCTTTCCTGGGCAAGAGCCTCAGGGTCCTGGGCCGGGGCTCTCTCGTCTTGTAGCGGATCCTCGCGGCGGCGGATCTGTTTCCCATGAAAGTCCTTGGCCGTGTTGGTGACGATCGTATGGACCCAAGGACAAGCCTTGGGTCCATCGAAGCAGGCATGATTGATGGATTGGAGAATCTTGATCCAACTGGTCTGAAGGACATCCTCTGCCAGACGGTCGTCGCCGGCGATCCGCTTGGCGAGGGGCAAAAAGCGGCGGGAGCAACAGGCAATCCAGGCTTCGCTGTCACATTCGAGCAGAGGACAGTCTTTGGCGGCTCGCTTAACCCATCTTTAACCGGAACTTCCAGCGAGTTATCGACGCAAGTTATTGTATCACCGGGACATAGTAAGGAATCCGGCTGCACGCTACTGGGTAGAAGGTTAGCGGGTGCGACCGAGCTGCAGGTTCAAGAGTGCGAGGACTTTCTCCTGTTGGGGAGTGGGTCGGGTCACGAGGTCAAAGGGTGGTGATCCGGCGGCGTTGGGCTGGACACGCTGTTTGACAATGGTGCCGAGGTCGGCCAGCAGCGTCCGGAAGCTGTGGACGGGGAGGCCGTCGGGGCTGTGTTTGGAGGCGGCCTTTTTCCGGGCCGAGGCCGACGGCTTGGCCGCAGCCACCACCGAGGTACGCTCAGGGCCCTCCTCGTCATCGAACAGCATCGGCGCCAGGCAGAGGCGCATGTGACGCTCGACGTAATAGGCGAGCAGACACAGCAACAGGTGGGCGCGGACCCGCGAGGCCAGGCGATGGTGGATGGGACGCACCTTGAGATCGATGGTCTTGAAGCAACGGAAGGCGCGCTCAACCACACTGAGCCCCTTGTAGGCCTTGACCGTCTCCTGGCTGTCGAGTTGTGTCTTCGCCAGGCTGGTGCGAACCACGTAGAAGCCGTCGAGGGCGGCCTCGGCGGCGATGCGGTCCGGGTTGCGGCGGTAGGAGAAGCGGTCATCGGTGATGTCGAGGAGGAAGTGCTTCTTCATCTTGTACTTGTCGACGACCTTGTGGACGCGCTGGCGGATCTTGATCTCGCCTTTGAGGCGGCGGCGCTCGCGTTGGGTGGCCTTGAGGATTGTGCCGAGTTCGGTCTCGGTGGCTGCCAGTAGCTCCTCCCGCTTGCGGGAGCGCTCCTCGGCCAGCAGCGGGTTGCGGCACACGATCAGGCGTTCCCCGGGATAGAGGGTGGGGCAGGTGATCTCGGCCAGGTCGCGCTGGTCGAACAGGGAGGGCTGCAGGGCTCCCTGCTCGACCAGGGCCCGTAGCGCCGGACCGCGCAAGGCACTGATCCAGTCGAGTCCGGCCGGCTTGAGGTCCTCCCGAATGCGGGCTTCGGTCAGCAGGCCGCGATCCCCGACCAGCACCACCCGCGACAGGCCGAAGCGTTTCCGCATCTTGTTGACCTGGGCGGCCACGGTGGAGGGATCGGCGGTGTCGCCCTGGAAGGCTTCGATGGCGAGGGGCCACCCCTGGCGGTCGCACAGCAGCCCGAAGACCAGCTGCAGGGACCCTCGCTTGCGGTCCCGCGAGTAGCCGTAGCGAGCCAAGGGGCAGTGGCGGCCCTCGAACCAGGTCGAAGAGAGGTCATACAAGACCAGGGCGCCCTCCTGGAGGTGCTTGCCGGCCAGCCGGGTCTCGATGGCGGTCTGGCGTTGGAGCAGCCAGTCCATGGCTTGGTAGAGTTCATTCTCGTCGGCATCGGCAAGGTCGAGCATGTCGGCGAGGCTGTCGCTGGCGGTATGGGAGGAGAGGCCGCGGGCGGTGGCAAGCTTGGAGCGGGGATCGAGGATGCGGGCCACGATCATGGCGACGACCAGGTCGCGCTGGCGGGAGCGACGGCTGGCGATGAGGGATTCGAGGCCGCACTGGCGCAGGCAGGAGAGGACGGCGGCGACATGGCCGTGGGGCAGGGAGCGGACGATGTCAAAGGCGTCATGGAGGGGGATATCGGAGGGGGTGGCGCCTTTGAGGAAGCGGCGCAGGGCGTCAATGAGGTGGGGCGGGAGTTTGGAGAGGTTGGCAAGGGTGCGTTTTCTGACCTTGCCGTCTTTCCAGAAGGACTCGCGCAGGAGGATGGCGGGCGGGGAGTTGCGGTTGGGGACGACGTCTATATACATGACTAGGAGTATAGGGACATAATACATTCATGTCAATAGACAAAAGCATTGGATAAGTCACTATTACATGGACATGTATTGCGCGGGAAGAAAACACGCGAACCCTTGCCAGTCCTACTGTTAGAAGCAAAAATGACGCGAAATCAGCTGGAAGTTCCGTTTAACAAGGCTTCCAAACACACGCTTATTATCAACAGGTTACAAAGGCAGAAACGCGCAAGTGGCACTACAAACGCGTTGAAACTGGTTTTTCGATGGTTCAGACGATCATCTTGCGGACCCCTCCGGGAGCGAGATCGATGCCCAAGGCGTCGTAGATGGCCTTCTGATCGGTCTCTGCCCGAGTGGCCTTGCGCACGTGCAAGGTCCGTCCGTCCCCACGCCGGAAGGTGGCCGTCACCCGCTGCTGTCCTTCCAGGATGCGCCGCAGCGTGGTCCAACTGGAGGGGTCGCCCCGCTGCTTGAGGCGTTTGCGGATGACCTGCACCAGTTGATAGGCGATGACCGTCAGGAACAAGTGGCCTTCCGACCGCACCGGCTTGTGATGATAGATGGGGCGCAGACCCAGTTCGGACTTCAGGGAGCGAAACACCGCTTCCACGTCGGTCAGAGTGGTGTAGGTGCGCCAGAGGCTTTCCTCATCCCAGTCGGTCTGGTTGCTGCGCAGGCAGTAGACCCCCGGATGGGTGGCCATCGAGCCCTGGCGGGGCTGGCGCTTCCAGGTCAGGGCCGTCGCCTTGCGGCCGCTCTCGTCGGTGAGGACCTCGATGGTGTAGTGTTGAGCCACCCCGCGGCTCTTCTCCTTCAGCCGCCCGATCCTCTCCCGGACCTTGTCGATGCGGGTGTGGGCCCGGGGCCGAGACAGCCCCTCGGAGAGTCGGCTGAGCCCCTGCTCGAAGCGCCGGCTGAAGCGCTCGACAATGCCCCGCTCCTTGTGAGCGCGCTCCTCGGAACGGCAGTAGAGACGCACTTCCCCCCCGTCCTCTGAGACCTCCTTGTGGAGCTGTAACCTGGCCTTGGAAGCGGTCTCCACCGTCAAGGCCAGCTCGGGGTCGAACTGCCGGTGGCCTTGGCGGCTGGCCACCAGGTAGCGGTACCCTTCCTCCCTCAACCACTGGATGCGATCCTCGGTCGCCACCCCCCGATCCATCACTACCAGCGCTCCCCGGGGCGCCTCGAGCGCCTCCAGCATCCCGGCCAGGGTGCGGGGCTCATCCACCCGGCCGGCAAAGACCTTCGAGCGGCGCACAAACCCGGCCCCGTCCAGCACCAACCCCAGCGTCAGCAGGGGACAGTCGCTGCGCTTGTCCTTCGAGTGCCCCCGCTGGGCCTTGGGTTGACGGCTGGCTGCCCCTTCAAAGAAGGTGTTGGTCAGATCGAACAGGGTCACGGTCGGCTGCAGATCGAACAAACCCATGGCCCGGGTGAACAGGTGGGTCTCAATGGCTTGGCGGTGTTTCATCAGCGCGTCTGAGGCGCGATACAGTTGCATCAGACTCAGGGTCTCAAAGTCGAAGTCCAGCAACTCGCCCAAGCCGCTGCGCCGGCCGAGCCAGCCCCAGGTGGCCCGTTCCGAGCCGGGACGGGCCAGACGGCCCACAATCGCCCCCACCGCCGCCGCCCGCATGGGTCCGTTCAACCCCAACTCACCCAGCAGATCCCCCAACCCCAACTGCTCCAGCGCCCAGCAGCCCACCTGCTCCACTCCGACACTGCGCGGACGGGTCAACTCCACCGAATCCACCTCCACCGTCTGCAACTCCGCTGAAGAGGCCTCCCCACCCGTGCCGGTCACGTCGGCTTCGCCCTCAAGCAAGCGCTCGGCCATGCGTTGGGCTTCCTCCTCCAACTGGGTCGAGACCTCCTGGATCAAGGGTAACTGACCGCTGAGGATCTGATCCAGACGGCGGCACAGCAGGGGCCAGTCGTCACGGGGGATGGAGAAGTGGCGACCGAGGTTGAGGAGGGTCTGCTGGCGGACCTTGCCTGAGACGCGATGGGAGCGGACGAGGCGATGGGTGAAGTAGGTCTGGCCGGATGGAGTGGAGCGGGTCTGGGTGCGTCGGATGAACATGGGAGGGACCCTACCAGAGGGGGTCGAGGGGGTCAAGTCCCTCCCATACGATTATGGCACTACATTCAGTCCTCCAACCAAGAATCAACAACTTACGGGTGATTTTAGGCCAAAATGAGGGTAAAATCCCCTAAATCGCCCGTTCCTATGTTAAAGATGGGTTAAGCTTCGGGGTGGGCAGCACGTGGAAATCGCCAGACATCGGGCTCGCCCCTGTTTCCCGCCATTCATTGGGTGGGTACTACAACGCTATGGACTGTTCACTGGACGCGGTGATTGACCGGGACAATCGCCGCGCAGTCATCCTATCCCCGGGGGGCGCATCAAGAACGAATTTGACGGTGATGGTGGTGACCACCTCGACCGGTTTTCCCTGACGGAAGGTCGGTTTGTATTTCCACTGTTTCACTGCGTCTACGACCGAAGCGGCCACATGCCGGTAGAGTCTCGGTTCTCCATCGATGATCCTCAGAGCTTGAATCGAACCGTCTTTTCCAATGGTGGCTTCCAGCACCAACGACCCTTCGATTCCGATGGAGAACGCCCGGGATGGACAGGGCGGTTCCAACTGGTAAATGATCTTCTTCCGCTGCTCGTCCTCATTCACCCGAACCCGCTCCGAGGATGGTTGTGTGTCGACAGCGGCGGGTGATCCGAAATCCAGGGCATGCGGTGGAAATCGGCGGGGGGGTGCAGGGGTCGGGAACCTTGCCGGCACAGTTCCCCAGGTGTCACCATCCGCGAACTGAACACCCAGGACGCCAACCGTGAAATCCTCGGGAGTCTTCTCTACTGGGAAGTAGATCACGTATGGATGGAACACACGCTTGGCCGGGTCTTTGCCAACCAAATTTCGAGAAGGGAGGAGTCTATATCCGCCGTGAAGGAATCTTTGAGCGCTTTTCCCAGGCATACGGTCGGTGGAGAAGGAGCCATGGGGCTGCAGGTCAAGCTGGTACATCTCGGCGTGCACTGTACGCCGGAGCGGGGCATGGCGGAACTTCAACCGGACCGCAGTGATCTTCCTGGCCGTCCGACTGGAAAAGCTGACACGCGGCAGGAGCAGGTACACACCACCTTCCTCGACCTTCATTGCCCTCAAACGGGCATCGGTGATGAGCAGGGGACTGCCTGTTGGATTTCGAAACGATATCGGTAATTCCGGACTCTGCTCTATTTGCTGCAAGGTGATACTGGGAGGAGGACCACCCATGTGGTGGTTCCGCATGGATTCCTCGACAATCGGTCCGCATTCTCTGCGGGACATGCGAACCACCGCACTCGCATCTTCCGGAGTTGCTTGCTGACTGGTTTGGGTCCGCAACGAGTACCCATCGGTCGGGCTGCTCCAGGCAGCGTAGGCATCACGGTTCACAAAGCCTGCGCACACGGAAAAGATGGCCAGACCGAGCCCGAATCCAATGATCAAGGCACGTTCCAGGACGCCGAGCTTTCCCGGTGGCCCGGTGGACAGAAGATGCTTCATTCGTCTCTTGAGGCTTGAGCCGCCAATGGAAGAGGTTCCAACCAGCCGCTGCTCCACACAGGCCCTGGCAACCTTCAAAATTCCCGAGATGTAGGTCTCCGGGGACTGCCTGAGCCGCAGAACTTCTTCATCGCAGGCCCGCTCCCGTTCCTCAGACAACTTTCTGTCAATGAGCCATGCAAGAGGATAAAACCACAGCAAAGCCATAATCGCCCTTTGGAGGATCACAGCGAGGTTGTCCCTGCGCTCCACATGAAGCAGTTCGTGGAGCATGACCGCTTCCAGTTCCTCGTCGCTCAAGCGGCATGCGGCCTCTTCGGGCAATAACACCGTGGGTTTCCAGATGCCCCAAAGTCCTGCTTCGGTGACATTGGCTGAAACGAGAATGTCAACGTCCTGTTTCAACAGAAGCCAGGAGCGGACTCGCTTCAAGATCTCCCTTTCTCTGGAAGAGACGATCCCATAGCTGATCTTGACGGACCAGGCTAAACTCAAAGCGCCTTTGGCCCAGCGAACAACAAAGAACAGGAAACCCGTCAGCCAAGTCAGCGTGAGCGTACAGTAAAGTTCGTTGTGTACGGCGGCGGACACAGGCTGAGCCACAACGGGCTGGCTCAGGAGCAATGGCTCGAGGATTTCATAGACGGGTCTTCCCGGGTCGGAAGCCGGAGCCCCATGGGTCGATTGCTCCAGGGATGGAGGGGATAAGGCTGGCGCCGCGGGAGGAATTTCCGATACCAGCCATGCCAATAGAACGGAGGGAACGAGCAGCTTGACCGCAGCCAGGAGCCAGAACCAGTAACGGGTACTTGCCGGTGCTCGCTTGAGTAACCGGACACCCAAAGCCACCAATCCAACAAAGAGAGTTGTCTCCCAAAGGTGGACCACAACGTTGGGCCACAACCAAGAAGACCACTCTGCCAGCCATGGGTGTATGTTCATGAGCGACTGTGCTCTTCACCTGCTCGCAGGCGCCTGACCGGGATTCACTCGGGTTTCGGATCCCCGGTCTTGGCGCTTTCTCGGCCTGTTTTCCTTTCCTGGAGGATCTTTTCCAGTTCCCGCAGGTCTTCCAGAGTCAATTTGCCGGTTTCAGCCAGGTGGGACATCACCGGCCGCGGTGAACCGCTGAACAAGTCCAAAAAATCGTTCACCAGGCGGCGGTAGGCCTGCCTTTGGGTAATGACCGGAACAAAAATATAGGCATTCCCGATCTTTCTCAGTTTCTGCACGGCTCCCTTTGCTTCCAAGCGAAAGACCAGGGTTTGGACCGTCGTATAGGCAAGCTTCTTGCCCACAGGAAGCTGCTCCAGAATTTCCCTGATGGACGCCCTGCCGAGTTTCCAGAGAGCCTCCATGGCCTTGAGCTCAAGAGGCGACAGTTTGATATTGTTCCTTTGTGTCAAGAATGCCTCCTTTACCTTTCATTGCTGAGGATTCGTATTGGGTAGGGGTCAACCCGAGAACAAGTGTGGCGCAAACCGACACACAACTGCTTGTTGTCTTTCCTTTCATCGTTTTACTTCCAACGTCTCTGGCATCCCCGATAGAGTGTGACCCCTGGTCACAAAATCAGCTGAAGGGAAAACTGGTTTTTCAGAGCAAGAAACTCATTATATGAGGTAAGCGGACTAATACCCTCACATGTAGTAAATGTCAATCCAAAAATTCTCCGCGGGTCAGTCTTCCAGGGAATTTCCGCCCGTACTGGTCCGTTGGAATGGTCCCGGTGAGTGTGAGTAAGGTCCTCTGTGCCGGGAATCGGCGGTAAAGAGGGCCCTGGCGCCGCCGCGCTCCAGGGCGGCCGGGACCAAATGGCAGCATCAGGGGAGCGGTCGCACCTGGTTTTTGCTCTCAAGCGGTAGCCCGGGACCCTGCTCCGGCCGTCGCCTACCGGCTGCTGGCCACCTGCAGAGGGTGGTGGAGCCGGTAGTGCCAGGCCAGCACGTCCCGGCCGAAGTCTCCGTCGAAGTCTCTCCAGACGGAGTGGCTGTGGTTGTTGTTGTTCTGGGTATTGTCGTACTCAATCAGGAAGGACGGAGCCTGCACCCGGTAGTAGTCCCCGGCTCCCGGCTTGACCGAACCGGCCCAGGCAAATAAGAGCTGGTCGGGAGGGGTTTTCTTGGCCTTTTGCATCCGCTGTGCGGCCACTTCGGCCGGAAGGTTGTTGGCGTACTCGCCGATGAGGGACATCAAGCGGTCCACCTGCGCGGCGGTCATGGCCGAGGCCGGCAAGCCGGCCGGCTGGTTCTCCAGCCTGGCCCGGGAGTCCGCCTTGGTGAGGACATCGGGATAGGCCGCCTCGGCCACCACCGCCCGCTCAAGCTGTCCGGCGTCCAGCGACCGCACCAGGGCGCGGGCCATATCCTCCTCTTTGGCCAGAGCCCTCATCCCCTGGTAGCGCCCCGCCATGACCCGGTGGGGATTGGCTCCCAGGAAGGTGGGGCTGGCCGATACCAGGCGACCCTCCTTGAAGGTAAAGTTCAGCGAAATATGGTGCCCTTCCACCCGGAAGCCCCAGGTTCCCTCCAGCGACGGCTTCCCGAAAATGCTGAAGTAGTACTTGTCGATGTCCCGGTTTCCGGTGGTGTCCTTTTCCAGCACCCGAAGGATCTCCTCCAGAGTCTGGACCGCCATCACCTTGGCGAAACCGGCCTGGCTCAGCCCGGCGGCCAGCAGAGCATCGGCCATTCGGCGCTGTTCGGGAGCCATGCCCTTGTAGTTCACGCCTTTTCTGGCGTAGCCGTACTCCCTGGCGAAAGCGCTGTCCGGGAAGAAGTGCCACACCGTACGGGTCTTGTCATTGAACTCGAAGACCGCCATGGCTCGCTGCTCGGCCGAGAGCGAGTTCACAAACCGACTGGCGGTTTCATACAGGACCGTCTCCGTCCTGGTCCGATGGTGGGCAGCCACCAGGGCGAGGAAACAAACGGCCAGGGCGCAGAATCGGAAAGTCGTCGGCTTGGTCATGCCACCCTCCTGGTGTCGTTGTTTGAGTTTCCTGAATCATACTCCAAGCGGAGCACCGGTCCAAGCGATTGGCAGGCCTTACTCCTTGGCCTGCTGGAGGTAGCGCTTCACCGCCGGGCCCAGCACCGACTCCAGGGAGATGGCGATGAAGCGAGCGCCCTTTTGCCGCCACTCCCGGGCAGTCTCCAGGTTGCGCACCATGAGTCCCAAGGCCGCCTCGGTGGGGGCCACGGCCTCGGCGATGCGCTGCATGGCTGCCTGGACGGCCGGATGTTGCGCCTGACCCGGCAGTCCCAATGACTGGGACAGATCGGAAGGCCCGATGAAGACGACGTCGATCCCCTCCACCTTCAGGATTTCGGGCAGGCGGTCCACGGCCTGGGCGGTCTCGATCTGCAGCACCACCAGAGTCTCGGCGTTGGCCTGTGCCACATAATCTCCCAGGGACTGGGTTTGTCCGTAGTCGGCGGCCCGCACTCCGGCCAGTCCGCGGATTCCCAGGGGTTGATATTTCACCGAGCGAACGGCAGCCTCGGCTTCGGCCGCCGACTGCACCCAGGGGACCAGAAGTCCCTGGGCTCCGGTGTCCAGAAACCGCAGGATAACGGGTTGCTGATTGGTGGTCACTCGAATGATGGGAGTCACCCCCCGCAACTCCGCCGCCCGGGTCATGTTCTCGCAATCCCGCGGCTCCACCGTCCCGTGTTCGGCGTCAAAGACCAGATAGTCCCACCCCTGATATCCCAGAAATTCAATCAGTCCGGGATCGGGATAACGGACGAAACACCCGAAGACGGTCTCACCGGCCTTCAGTTTGGCTTTGGTTGTGTTCTTCTGCAATGGAGCACCCCCTCTGATCTATCCCAATTCTCGGGCCCGTTTGGCAGCCGCCGCAAGGACAGCCGGGCCGCAAGCGACTAGATATCTTGAGTCAAAACAACGTTGACAGATGAGTCAAGTATTGTGAATTTAAGTTAACGATCTGCGGCTTCTGAACGGATCTGCACTTGGCTGGCCATGGGTTCCCCCCCGGGAGCGCGGGCGTCCCGCCCGCATTCTTGTAAGGGCACTGCCCCGGCGCCAGTCGGCTGGTGAACCGATCAACCCAGGGAAGAAAATCGCCACGACCCTGCCAAGTCTGGTGCGGGCGGGACGCCCGCGCTCCCGGGGGTCACAACCCTTCCGGGCAAAAAATCCCGCTACCTGACGAATTTTGCAAGAGGCTCCACCACTACATCAACCAGTCTCTTCGTGTCCCTTCGCGGTTCTTCGTGCCCCTTCGTGGATATCTTTTTTCCCTGGTTCGTCGGTCTGAGGCGAAGCCTCGCTGCCGACGCCTACCGGCCGGTTCTCCCGGTAGGACTTCCAAGCCGCCAACCCCAGTTCCACCGCCCGACGCCCGTCCCGGCCCGTGACCGGAGGCGGGGAGTCCTCGAGCACCGATCGGATAAACAACCTCATCTCGGCAAGGTAGGACTCCTGGTAACGTTCCAGGAAAAAATAGAGGGGGAGCGGCCCATGAACCCCCTGGCCATTGCTGCAAACGGCTTGATGGGCGGTGTGGTTGCCCACCACCACCTGCCCCTCCGAACCGAACACTTCGACCCGCTGGTCGTAGCCGTAAACGGCCCGGCGGCTGTTGTCGATGGCGCCCAGGGCGCCGTGGGCGAAGCGCAGCATCACCACCGCCGTGTCCAGGTCGCCGGCTTGCCCGATGGCCGGGTCTATCAAGGTGCTCCCCGTGGCATAGAGCTCCACGACCTCGTCGCCGGCCAGGTAGCGGGAGATGTCGAAGTCATGGATGGTCATGTCCAGGAAGATTCCACCGGAGGCCTTCACGTACTCGGCGGGAGGAGGTTCGGGATCCCGGCTGGTGACGCGGACCAGGTGGGGCGTTCCGATTCTGCCGGCAGCCACGGCCTCCCGCGCCTGGAGAAAGCTGGGATCGAAGCGCCGGTTGAATCCGACCTGCAGCTTCACTTCGTAGTCCCGAACGGCCTCCAAGGCACCATCGATCTGCCGCAGATCCAGGGCCAGCGGCTTCTCGCAGAAGATGTGCTTTCCCGCCGCCGCCGCCTCCCGGATCAGTCCGGGATGAGTGGGCGTGCTGGTGCAGATGACCACCGCGTCGATGGAGGGGTCCTCCAGAATGCGCTCGGCGTCCGGGCCGGAAGAGGGAATCCCGAAATCGGCGGCACAGCGCTCGGCAGCCTCCAGGGAGATGTCCACCACGGCCGACAGGCGGGCTTCCGGAATGCGGCGAGTCAGGTTGTGCGCGTGGATGCGCCCGATGCGACCGGCGCCGAACAGGCCCAAGTTGAGTTGAGCGATCAAGAATGAATCCTCACAGCCGGACTGCCCCCGGCTATCCGATCCCAATGGCCCTCAGATACTCCCGGGTTCGCCTGGCAATGGGCAGGGGCTTGTCAAAGGGGGCGGGATACATGTCCTGCTCGACGATGGCGTAGCCGTGGTAGTCGATCTCCTGCAGCACCCGGCACAGAGCCGGAAAATCCACCACTCCCCGGGAAGGCTCGCAGAACAGGTCCATGCCCACCGCGTGGGCAAAGGGAATGTTCTCCTCGGCCACTTTCCTCTGCAGATCGGGCCGGACGCTCTTGAGGTGGAGATAGGGAATCCGCCGGTGGTGGCGTCGAAGAAAGCCGATCGGATCGCCTCCCCGGTAAGCATGATGGCCGGTGTCCAGGCAGAGCAGCACCCGTTCGGCATCCGTCTGGCTCAGCAGCCTTTCGATCTGGTCCTCGTATTCCACGTGGGTCTCGGCGTGAGGATGAAAGACCACCTGCAGGCCAAACCGGTCCGCAACCAGGTCCACCACCTGATGAATGCGGTCGACGAGCCGCTTCCAGGCTTCCTCGTCCAGCCTGCCGGGAGCGGTGGCCTCGCCCGTCCAGAGGTTGGTATAGGTGTCGTCGATCAGGATGAGGTATTCGGCGCCCAGATAGGCCAGGGACTCTCCCGCGCCCAGCACCTGCTTCTCCAGACCCGGCCAGGCGGCCTCGTCTTCCAGGTGTCCCATGGCGAAGGTGCCCGAAGCCCGCAGGCCGCGCTTTGACAGCTCGGCTTGAAGGGTGGCCCGATCGGTGGGCAAATAGCCGTAGGGGCCCAGTTCCGTCCACTGATAGCCCGCTTCGGCAATTTCGTCCAGGCAGCGTTGCCAGGGAATTTGCTTGTCGTCGCTGGGAAACCAGACACCCCAGCTATCGGGGGCACTGCCGATTTTGACATCCATGGCGGTTCTGGCCCTCCCTGACCGGCTCAATAATAGAAACGCTGCAGCCGGGCCCGTTCGCTCTCGTACTCCTCCCGGCGCTTGCGGGTCTCCGGATCCTCGCTCACCTCGGCCGAAGCCACATCCCACCAGATGCCGGCGCCCGGAGGCACCCGATACTTTTCAGTATCCACCACAATGACGCAGGGCTGCGACTTCTTTCTCGCCTCCTGCAAGGCCTCCCGAAACTCATCGGTGGTGTAGACGTGACAGGCGTGAGCCCCCAGGCTCTGGGCATTGTGAGCGAAATCGATGGGGACGAAATCGGCATCCAGACGATTGGTCTCCTGGTCGCGGGCCCGGAACTCGTTGCCGAAGCTGTGCCCCGCCCGAGCCAGCTGCAGGCCGCGAATGCACTGGTAGCCGTGGTTCTCCGAGATGACCAGGGTGATCTTGAGCTTCTCCTGAACGGCGGTCATCAGCTCCATGGGATTCATCAGATAGGTGCCGTCGCCCACAAAGACGTACACTTCCCCTTCCGGCTGGGCCATGCGCACGCCCAGGCCGGCCGGGATCTCGTACCCCATGCAGGAATAGCCGAATTCCACATGGCAGGTTCTGCCGCCGGTGGCATCCCACAGCTTCAGCAGATCGCCGGGAGGATTGCCGGCGGCAGCCACGATGGTATCCCCCGGACGGGCCTCCTCATTGAGAACTCCCACCAGTTGGGCCTGGCTCATGGCTTCTCCGGCGACCGGTTGGTAGACCTCGTCTTGCAGCCGACCCTGCCACTCCCGCTTCCACCCGGCGACTTCCCGGACATAGTCGGTCCGCGGCTTCACTCCGGCTTCCCGGGCCGCCCGAGTGAGGGCTTCCAGCCCGGCCCGCGCGTCCGCCAACAGGGGCACGGCCCCCTGTTTGTAGGCATCGTGAGGCCCCACGTTCAAGCTGACGAATTTCACCTCGGGATTCCGAAAGGCGGATTGGGATCCGGTGGAAAAATCGGTGAGTCGCGTGCCTACGCATATCAGCAGGTCGGCCTGGCCGGCCACCTTGCCGGCGCAGGGATTTCCGGTCACCCCAAAACCGCCCAGGCCCAGGTCGGACGCCTCCCGAAGCGCGCCCTTGCCCGCAAAGGTCTCTCCCACTGGAATGCCGAGCTCCCGTGAAAAACGCTGCAACGCCTCCCCGGCCTTCGAGTAGTGGACCCCGCCGCCGGCAATCACCATGGGCCGCCGGGCCTGCTTCAACAAACCGACCGCCTCCCGAACCCGCTCGGGGTCCGGCAGGCGCCGCTCGATCCGCCAGGTCCTCTCTTCGAAAAAGGCCTCCGGGTAGTCGTAGGCATGAGCCTGCACATCCTGGGGAAGCGACAGGGTGACCGTTCCGGTCTCTACCGGATCGGTCAGGACCCGCATGGCCTCCGGCAGGGCCGTCAGGAGTTGCTCGGGCCGGGAGATCCGGTCGAAAAAACGACTGACGGGGCGAAAGCAGTCATTCACGCTGACATCGGCCGATACCGGATGCTCGAGCTGCTGCAGGACCGGACCCTGGTGCCGGGTCACGTAGTAGTCCGACGGCAGGAGCAGTACCGGCAGTCGATTGATGGTGGCCGTAGCCGCCCCCGTCAGCATGTTGGTGGCCCCCGGACCGATGGAGGAGGTGCAGGCCAGGGTGGCCAGGCGGCAGTTCGCCTTGGCGTATCCGGCAGCCGTGTGCACCATGGACTGTTCGTTGCAGGGCTGAAAGTAGGGGAGGTCGGCCCCGTATTCGTAAAGCGCCTGCCCCAAACCAGCCACGTTGCCATGGCCGAAGATGCCGAAGATGGCCGGGATCAGGCGGCGGGACCGTCCGTCGCGCATACTGAACTGCACCTGAAGGTATTTCACCAGGGCCTGTGCGACCGTCAGTCGAACCGTTTGCTGCGGACTCTGTTGCAACATCATCCTCACCTCCCCTTCTCTGTCTGGAACACTCCTGTTTCGCCCCTTATGAGCCGCCCCGTCAAGTGGGACGGCAGCGCGGCCAGGTGAAAAGTGAATAGTGGCTAGTGGTTAGTGAATAGTTATTTGATCGACACCTTAAGCATCTGAAACAACCCCCTGCGCCGGGTGGCGAGAAACCGCTTCAAAGTCAAGCATGGGTAGATGGTCTATTAACATGGATGGACAGGATTAACAGGATGGTTTGGGTAGAGGTTACAGCCTCTTGAGTCAGACCCTTGCCCGTTCTTCAACAAGAATCCCAAATTTCCGCTCCCAAGCTCATCAAGGTCCTCAAACGCCCGCCCGATCATCGAGCGAGTCCGCTTCCTGTGCCGCAGCGTCTCGTCCTCTTTATCCTGTTCATCCTGTATATCCATGTTCCCTAATGCAACCGACCGGTTTAACGGAACCGTTCCCTGTTGCCGAAACCCCATGATTTTGGGTTGTTTCACCTCCATTATGATCCGCCTGGCACGGCGGGGGCCCGACTTATCTGAAACACCCCTGTTTCGCCCCTCAACAGCCTACTGCCAACGGAACCACCGCAATGCCAGCAGGAAACTGACACTTCCCCAAGCCGCCAGCACGAGCATGTCCGGCAAGCTGGAGGTGAGGGGGAGTCCCTCATTGATGGTTGCCCTCAAGGCATCGTTGAGCGCCGTCAGGGGCAGAGCCTGAATGACCGGTTGCCAGAACTCGGGGAAACGGGTGGCGGCAAAAAAGGTCCCCGAAAGCAGCCACATGGGCAGCATCACCAGGTTCATCAACCCCGAGACGCCTTCGATGGTCTGGGGGCGGGCAGCCACCAGCAGGCCGAGCCCCGCGAAGGACATGGCCCCCACCAGCGAAATCAGCCCCAGGTCCAGGATCGAACCACGAACGGAGACGCCGAAGGCTATCCAGCCGAAGCCGATCACGGCCACCACCTCCAGCACCAGGAAAATAAGGCGCGAGAGCATGAAGGACAACAGGAAGTGGGTCCTGCGCATGGGGGTGGCCGCCAGCAGTTTCAGCAGCTTGCGGGTGCGCGCCTGCACCACGGCAAAACCCAGGCCCCACATGCCGCTGCCCATCAGGTTCAGCCCCACCAACCCCGGGATCAGGAAATCGATATAGCGGGCCCCGGGCTGGGCCACGGCTTCGTCCCTGACCTGGGCGACATCCTCCCGCCCCATCCCCCGCTGCAGGGCGTCATCCACAACCAGTCGGGCAACCCGGCTGTCGGGTCGGGTCGGGTCGTAACGATAGACCAGGCCGTCCGAATCCAGTTCCGGAAGGGCCGGGAGTGCGGAGACCGCCTCTCCGGACTCGGGATCGCCGGTTGCCGGAACCGCGGATTGAGCAGGCCTCAGCACCAGCGACACCCTGCCGGTACGCAGCGCCAGGGCCGCTTCCTCCGGCGACAACAGCACGGCCTGAATATCGGAACGCCCTTGCAGCCACTCCATCAGCCGCCCGGTCCTCGAGGCCGGTGCCTGGAGCGGGTCGCCTTCCACCGCCACCCGGACCTTTTCCGGACCCGTATTGCGAAAGGCAATCCCCAGGGCAATGGCCAACAGGACGGGAAAGACGAACACCCAGAAGACGGCTTCGGGTTCCCGCACGAACTCCCGAATCCTGGCCCGCGTGAGTTCCAACAGCGCATTGACGGGGCGGTAACGACTGACTCCCGGGATCGGCGGGGCTGCGCCCGGAACGGGTGTCTCCGAGGCTTCGGACACGCCAGGCGAGGGTCCGGTCTCCACCGGCCCGTCGGGCGGCAGGGGCTGCTCCGGGGAAGGACGGGTCTTGGCGCCCATGACATCAGGCATCTCGGAGCTTTCTCCCGGTGAGGTTCACAAAGACATCCTCCAGCGTCGCCGTGTGGGTGGTCAATTCGACCAGCCTGGCTTCATGAATCTCCACTTCCGCCAGCAGGGCCGGCAGGGCGTCAGCAATGCTGGAGACGGTAAGCAGGTAGTTCCCGTCGCGGCTCCGCACCCCGCGTACGCCGGGCAGCCGGGAAAACCGGCCGTCGCCGACGAAACCTTCCAGGCTGAACTCCACGATCTGATCGGCTCCCAACGATTCCACCAGAGCGTTGGGCGTGTCCAGCGCAATGACCTTCCCATGATCCATGATGGCCACCCGGTCGCACAGGCGGGCTGCCTCCTCCATGTAGTGGGTCGTCAACAGTATGGTACCACCCTGGGACCGGAACTTTTCGATCAGATCCCAGAGCTTCAACTTGGCTTGAGGATCCAGACCGGTGGTGGGTTCGTCCAGGAAGAGCACCTCCGGAGCCGTCACCAGCGCGCAGGCGATCGCCAGCCGCTGCTTCTGTCCTCCCGAAAGCTTTCCCACCCGGGCGTCCCGTTTCTCCTCCAGCTCCACCAGTTGGATGACCTCGTCGGGATCCCACCCCTGCCTGTACAGGCTGCGAAACAGCCCGATGGTCTCTACCACCGTCAGGCGCTCGGCAAACTGGGTTTCCTGGAGTTGAACGGCCAGACGTTCCCGTAGAGCGCGGTCCTTGCCTTCCCCCCAGCGTTGGCCCAGCACCTCCACCCTGCCGCTGTCGGGAATGGTGAGGCCCTCGAAGATCTCGACGGTGGTGGTCTTGCCGGCCCCGTTGGGTCCCAGCAGGCCGAAACACTCCCCCATCCCTACTTCCAGGTGAATGCCGTCCACGGCTACCACGTCACCGTAGTGTTTCACCAGGGCCGCGCAACTGAGGGCAACCTCCCGGGAGAAACCCGAAGGTTGCTTGGAGGCGGTTTCAGGCATGGGAAGCTCCGTCCCTTCCCCGGCTGTTCCGATCCACCCGCGCGGCAAGCGGCTCCGAATTCCGGCCGAAGACCGGGGGGCGGCGCTAGCGCCGCAGGCTCCATTTGGGCTTGACTCCGGGATCGGCGCAGTCCTCGGGCCAACGCCCCTCCGCCAGTCGTATCAAGGTCTCCACCGACAGGCGCCAGAAGGAGTCCTGACTGAGATCGGAACACCCGGCCACGTGGGGGGTGAGTACCACGTTCTCCATGTCCAGCAGAGGACTGGCGGGAGCCAGGGGTTCCTGCTCGAAGACGTCCAGGCCCGCGGCTGCGATCCACCCCTCCTGCAGCGCCCGAATCAGGGCCTGCTCGTCGATGACCGGTCCGCGGCAGGTGTTGATGAGAATGGACTCCGGCTTCATCGACCGCAATTGGGTTTCACCCATCAGGTGACGGGTTCCCGCCGTCAGGGGCGTGTGCAGGGAAACAAAATCGGAGTGGGAGAGCAGGGTCTCCAGCTCGACCGGACGGACGCCCTCCGCCACCATCACCTCCGATTCCAGGAAGGGATCGCAGGCACAGATCCGGAGGTTGAAACCCTGCATCTTGCGAGCCAGGCTGCGAGCGATGCGGCCGAAGCCGATCAGGCCCAGGGTGCTTCCCCGCAGGTGCCAGCGGTGAATGTGCTCGCGGCGTTCCCAGCGCCCTTCTCTCAGGGCGCGATCGTGGGGGACGATCTGGCGGATGGCTGCAAAGAGCAGCCCGATGGCATGGTCGGCCACTTCGTCGAAGACGGCGGTGGGGGTGTTGGCCACGATGACACCCTGCCGGGTGGCCGCCTCCACCGGAACGTTGTCGGTACCACTGCCGGTCCGCAGGATGGCTCCGCAGCGCGACAGTCTTTCCAGGCGCTCGGCAGTGATGACCGGGTTCCCGTAAAGCCAGACCACGTCTGCATCGGCCGCGACACGGAACAACTCCTCTCCGGAAGTGCAGGGGTGAATCCGCAGGTCGACCCCTCCCTGCTTCAGGTCCTGTTTGACCCAGTCAGGCACCGGATCTCCCTGCGCCTCCACGTAGACAACGGTTAACGGCTTCACGGAACGACCTCCTCTTCCCGATTGAGCGAAACCGGGCCGGGCGGACCAGGCGCCCCACTGGGAGAGCCTTTTCCCGGTCCGGAATCAGATTCAAGGGCAAAGGCGCTTCGGGAACACCGGAGTGCGGCAGATCCCGACATTGCCGAAAAGCGGTTACGCCGATGCCCCGGAACGCTTTTGCCAGCGATCCGAAACAGATCCAACCATCAGTGAATACGCTCGATTTCAGGGATGGGATCGAAACCGGAATCGAAGCTCAGGACACGATGGACGCCGGCCTTGCGCATCACAGCTACATGCAAGGCATCCCGGGCGGAAATCCCTTTGACAAAGTCAATGAGGGATCGGGCAGCGCGGATTTCCAGCATGCCGAAGGTCAGAATGTTGTCGGCAATCGCATCGAGGCTCGCAAAGGCGGGGTCGATAGCATCGGGCCTCTGAATTGCCGTGTATCGGTGCAAGATCTCCTGGAACACCTCAACATCCGTGACGAACCGTTCGCCACTTTGAACAAACCGAGTGAGGAGCGTCAATGCACGGTCCTTGTTTGGATGGGAAGCTCCAACCAGATACATCGGTACGTTGGAATCGACGAAAATCACCGAAGCCGATCTCCTGCCTCAATCTCGCGTAGCATGACGTCGATATCAGCCGTTGGGAATTGGCAACGGGAGGCCTCGGCGACGGCGCGCAGCTTGGCTTCGACTGTGAGGGGAGAGTCGCTGCGGGCCTTGCGTAGTGCTTGGCGCACCCACTCGGCAACCGTCATTCGCTGCCGTCTGGCGGTTCCCTGTATCTCGCGGTATTCTTCCGGGTCCAAGAGGACTTGAAGTCGCTTGCTCACAGTAGGATGGTACAGTCTGATAAGCTAATAATCAATGAGTACGACTGGCCTGGGACAAGTCCAGCGCTGCAGGGCCCGCCAAGCGACCAATTCACCTGCATTCGCGGCACGACTTATAGCATGATCCCCCAAGGAGGCTCAAGGTCTATCGGTCTTTGGAAATCCACCGAGACAGCGTACAATGACGGGCCGTGGCCCGCAGGGATCCGGCAGAACGGCAAGTCCGCCAGGGCAGGAACAGCGCCCCGCGCGAGCACCCGATCTCCCAAAGCCGGTCACGTTCGCACCCGGCCAGGCATGTGGACATTCCAGCGCCTGGGTCAAGCCATTCAGGGTTGGAGGAAGTGATGCGATCACCAAAGCCATTCCGTTTACGCAGTAGATCAGGATCTGCCTGGGGGATTCTGGCTTGGTTCCTCATTGCGGCCCCCTGGTCGCTTCACTCCTCGGAGCCATCCCCGGCCCTGGTGTGGCGGGAACACACCTTTGAGGATTTCGCCGACGGCCGACTGGGCGATGGCGGGGCCAATACCTACGTCTCGGCTCGAGGCCGGATCCAACTGGTGAACAGTTGGGATCTGAACCAGGACGGCTACCTGGATCTGGTGTTTTCCAACACCCACCCCCACCGGGAAAAGCTGGATGCGGCCATCTACTGGGGTAACGGCAAGGACTTCGACGGTTCGCGCCGTTCCTTCGTCCCCAACGACGGCGCCCAAAACGCCGCTGCCGCCGATCTGAACGAGGACGGTCAGATGGACCTGGTCCTGGCCAACTACACCAACGGGACCTGGGACGGCATGGACTCATTCCTCTATTACGGCGGCATCCAGGAACTCCAGGCGCGCAAGGATGCCTCCCAATGGGGCTTTCATCCCTTCGCCCGCAAGGTGACCCTGCCCAGCCGGGCCGCCCAGCACGCGGCCGTGGAAGACCTCAACAAGGACGGCTTCCCCGACATCGTGTTCGCCTTCTCGGCCGGGTTCTGGGAATATCGGGCCGCATCCGGAGGGTACGAGTCTCCCTCCAGAATTTACTGGGGCTCGGCCAACGGCTACAGCGGCGACCACCGGACCGACCTCCCTGCCCTGGGCGCCTCCTCGGTCGCCATCGCGGATTTGAACCAGGACACCTGGCTGGACATCGTCCTGGCCAACCAGGGACGAGACGGCAATCCCGATGTGGACTCCTACATCTATTGGGGCGGGGCCGAGGGGTTCCAGGCCGGTCACCGGACCGGCTTGCCCACCCACCAGGCCAACTGGTTGGCTCTGGGAGACGTGGACAACGACGGCCGCCCGGACATCGTCTTCGCCAATGGCAAGGGCCCGGTCTCTTACGCCTACCTCAACGGCTCCGAGGGCTTCAAGCCCGACCGACGGCTGGAATTTGCCACCAGCAACGCCAAAGCCTGCGCCGTGGCCGACCTGAACCGGGACGGCCGCAACGACGTTTTCTTTACCAACCACCATACCGGCAACAATCGCCTGACCCATTCCTACCTCTATTGGGGAAGTGAGCAGGGCTTCAGCGCCGAGGGCCGGCAGGAGTTCGAGACGGTGGGAGCCTGGGGGGTTTCCCTGGCCGACCTGAATCACGACAGATATCCGGAGATCATCATCTCCAACTACAAGGAGCACTTTTCCTTCGACGTGCCCTCGGTCATTCTCTGGAACTCGGAGGGCGCCTTCTCCGATCTACGCCGCACCTCCCTCTTTACCCAGGGCGCGGTCGGCAATCTGGTCTCCGACTTCAACCAGGACGGCCATCCCGACCTGCTGTTCATGAATACCGTGTCCCGCTCCCGCGGCGGCGTGGTCCCCACCTACATCTACTGGGGCAACCGGGAGGGCCGGTATACGGCGGAAGACCGCCTCTCCCTTCCCTCGGTCGACCCCTACGAGTGGGCCGCCGCCGACCTCAACGACGACGGTTGGGTCGACTTCCTGGTCTCCAACTTCGGGGAAACCGTCCGCTGGCGCCAGGAAAGCTATATCTACTGGGGGAGTTCCGAGAGCTTCTCGGTCGACAGCCGCTCGGCGCTGATGGGCGTGGGCAGCGCCGGGGCCTCCATTGCGGATCTGGACCGGGACGGTCACCTGGACGTCATCCTCAGCAACTCCCCCCGGCCGGAAGACGGAATCAAGGGAGCCTTCATCTATTGGGGAAGCGCGGAGGGGTTCGTGGTGAGCCAGCGGGGCGAAGTTCCCGGCGGCGGCACCTCCACCGTCGCCGATCTCAACCGGGACGGCAGGCCGGATCTGATCTTCGGGGGCAGCGAGGGGGTGGGAATCTACTGGAACGACGGCAGCCGAGAATTCTCCGAGAGCCGCAGGACCGTGATCCCCGACAGCAAGGGCATGCACGGCTCGGAGGTGGCGGACCTCAATCGGGACTCCTATCTGGACCTGATCCTGACCCGGGGCGGTGATCTGGGGTCCCGCCAGACCACCGGCTTCGTCTATTGGGGAAACCCCAGCGGGGAATACAAGAGCGAGGGACGGCTCGAGTTCGCCACCGAAGGGCTCATCACCCTGACGGTGGGCGACGTGAACCAGGACGGCTGGCTGGATCTGGTGTGCCCCAGCTACAACACCGGCTCCAGCAGGGCCACCATGACCCGCATCTACCTGGGGGGACCGGACGGCATCAGCTCCGACCGCATGTTCCAGCTACCCAGCAACGCCGGAACCGGCAGCATGGTGGCCGACTTCAACCGCGATGGCTATGCGGACATCCTGATCATCTGCCATCGGTCCGAGGGCGACCCCAACCGGATCGGATCCTTCGGCGACCACGTGACCGATTCCTATCTCTATTGGGGCAGTCCGGAGGGCTTTCGAGCCGATAATCGCCTGGAGGTCCCCGTGCGCGGGCCCCACTTCGATTCCGTGGTGGACCTCGGCAACATCTACGATCGACGCCACCAGTTCACCTATGTCTCGTCGGCCTTCCACTATGGCCGCCGCCGGCCCGCCGACCTCTCCTGGCGGGGACAGACGCCCCATGGAAGCAGCCTCCGCTTTCAGCTTCGCACGGCTGTGGACGAGCAGGGTCTGGAAAACGCCCGCTGGGAGGGACCGGCCGGCCCCGGGTCCTACTTCGAACAGCCCACGGCCCTGGCGCACCTTCCGGAGGGCCACGGCTGGATCCAGTACCGGGCCTTCCTGAAAACGCCCCACGGAGCGGTCTCGCCCATACTGGAGGAGGTCACCCTCACCTTTCGCTAGCCGGCCCCATAGCCAGCCGGCAGTGATCCGGCCTGTCACTCGTCCCAACTGCCGCGGGCGTTGATGCCCCCGTCGACGCACACGTATTCGCCGGTCATGAAGGAGGCCCGTTCGCTCACCAGGAAGATCAGCACATTGGCGATCTCCTCCGGACCCGCCGTTCGGCCCAGGGGATGGGCCTGGCCCAGCTTGGCTCTCAGAGCAGCCACGTCGCCGCCCGAGGCTTCGAAGGCCTCCTGCTGCAGCGGCGTGTCCACGCCACCTGGACAGATGGCCAGCACCCGGATGTTGTCGGCGGCAAAATCCAGCGCCAGGTTGCGGGTCAGGGAAAGAATGCCCCCCTTGCTGGCCGCGTAGGCCGGGACCTTCTTCATGGATTGGAGGCCCTGGACGCTGGCCATGTTGACGATCACGCCCCCGCCCCGAAGCTTCATCTCCGGAATGGCGAACTTGGCCATCAGGAAGAAGCTCTTCAAATTGACGTCAATGACCCGATCCCAGAGTTCTTCCGGGGTGTCCACGGCATTCACGTAGGAACTGGGCGGCTGGATCCCGACGTTGTTGACCAGGATGTCGACTCCCCCAAAGGTTTGAGCGGCATGGCCAATCACCCGGGCCGCCTCCCGGGAGTCGGCCACGTCCGCCGCCAGGTCCTGGACCGCCAGCCCTTCATCTCCGGCCATGGCCAGCAGTTCCTGATTGGCCGCTCGATCGATATCGGCAAAAACCACCGAGGCTCCCTCCCGGCCCAGGGCCAGCGTGCAGGCGCGGCCAATGCCCTTGGCCCCGCCGGTCACGATAGCCACTTTGCCTTTCAATGCATCCATGGAACGACTCCTCTCATTTTGAAATTTCTCCCGGCCGAAAGCTGGAGCTCTTCCAGGTTGGTCCCGCTCCCGCCCTGCCGTGCGGATCATACGAGAGTGAAACAATCGGAAATCGATAATCCTTTCGTGACCTTGGTATCCCGTCGCGGCTAACCTCAACGCCTTAGTGGCCCTTCGTCGTTCTTCGTGGCCCTTCGTGGATAACTCTTTTTTCTTTTGTTTCAGGTAAGTACGGCCCCCGCCACCACGACGGTGCGCATCACTCAGAGGAAAAACAGCCGTTCGTCAATGAAGACGAACCACCAATGAACACGAATAGGCACGAGGACTGATGGACCTCCTTCAACGACAACTGGCGCCAAAATGCTTCTGCACTTTTGTCCCGTTGGTGTGACCCTGTCATGGGAGGAAGCCCACCCGGGAGCGCGGGCGTCCCGCCCGCACAAATCCTCCCGCAGCTTCGGCCATCTCCTCCACCGGAATCAACCGGCAGCGGCGCCCTGCCTCTGCTTCGGCCGGGCCCATGCGGTTCCCGCCGGCAGGGCGGTCGGCTGCAACATCGCAGGGAAACTGAGCGGCAACCGAAGGGACAGCATGCGGGCGGGACGCCCGCGCTCCCGGGGGTGTCGTCCCGATGGTGAGGTGGGGGGTATCCGGCGGGCGACTTCTCTGAAAGCCGGCCTGTCCCCTTTGGGAAACTCCCGTTTGCCTGCGAGCCGGGCGCCCGCCCCCCGCGACTGGGCAGATCCATCGAGAAGGACTATAAATGGAACATCGATGCACAGGATGCACAGGATAATCAGGACGGGAGGCTGCTGCAGGAGACGCTGACTCGGGCGATGATCGCGTGCGGATTTGAGGATGTCCGGGAACACAAGCCAGCCGTCTCCGGAAAAAATCCTGTGCATCCTGTGCATCGATGTGAATCAAAAATCTACCCATGCTTGACTATGAACCGGTTTCCAGCCACCAGGCGCAGGGGGTTGTTTCAGGTAAGTTCGGCCCCCGCCCTGCCGGGCAGATCATCCGAGGGTGAAACAATTGGAAATCGATAATCTTTCGGGACCTTGGATCCCGTCGTTTAACCTCAACGCCTTAGTGGCCCTTCGTCGTTCCGTGGCCCTTCGTGGATAACTCTTTTTCTTTTGTCTTGGTTGTTTCAGACAAGTCCGCCTCACGATTCTTGGGGGCGTTTGCGTTCCAGGTGGGCGGCGAAGCGGGGAACCGACACGCGCGCGCGTTCATGCCAGCCTTCCGCGATTTTCTCGACTTCGTCGAAGGCTTCCAGTTGAAACCGGATTCTCCGCCCTTCGACTTCGACGATCCGGGTCTTCAGGGTGACTTTCATTCCCAGGGGTGTGGGGGCCAGATGTTTCAGGTCCATGGCCGTTCCCACCGTCTCTTCATCCTCCCGCAGCAACGGCCCGGCTGCCTGACGGGAGGCCATCTCCAACCACATGATCAGGGCGGGAGTCGACAGCACGGGCTGAACCTCAGGCCCCATGAAGTCGATGCACACCGGTTCCCTGACCACCAGTGTCTGCTCCAACTGAAGTTCCTGGTTTGGAGTCACCATGCCTCCCCACCCGGCTTTGGACTGGCGGGAATTACCGGTCCGCCGGAAATCCGGCCATCCCCGCGGGACCGACCGGCTCTATTGCGGCGGCAAATGATATCCTGCTTTTTTGGTCCTGACCCGCTGGAGCTTGTCCCCTGAGGTAATGTAGAGCGTCTTGACTTCCTTACCGCGGCCAAAGCCCACATTGGTCGGCAGATCGGGCGTGCGAAGGTAGTCGAGTTCCTTACCCTGGGGAGAGTAGACATAGATGCCGGGACGTGTCTGGTCCCGAACAGCCACATAGAGATTGCCCTCCGCGTCCACCACCAGTCCATCGGGACCGTCCTGAGGGGAATAGTCCACCAGCGTCTCCCTGAACTTTGCAGTTCCCTCGGGGCTCAGGTCATAGGCCAATAGGGCCATCCTGCCTTTATGAAAAGGAATTCCCTGCGAAAACTGGAAGATGTCGAAGTTGCCATTGTCGTTGGACACCACGTAGAGCGTCTTCTGGTCGGGGGAAACGCAAACCCCGTTGGGTTTCCCGGCATCGGTGATGATCTGGTGAATCGATCCGTCCGCGTCAATCCGGTAGACCGCCATCACTCCCTGCTCCATGGGCTCGTGACCGACATAGCGGGGATCGGAGAAATAGATCCGACCCTTGAGATCGATGCTGATGTCATTGGGGGCATTGAACTGTCTCCCCTGGTAGAAACCACCGATAATCACACTCTTGCCGGATTTCATGTCCGTTCGAATGACACGCCGGCCCCCGAAGTCCGCCCCCTCGGCCACGACCATGCGCCCCTGAGCGTCGAATTTGATGCCGTTGGACATGCCGCTGGGCGATCGATAAAGGCTGACTTCACCGGTCTTGGGGTCGTACTTCATCACGTGACCCGCCTGCATGCCCGAGGTCCGGGTAAAGGTGATGTCACTGAAATAGATGGTACCGTCGGGCGCGGCTGCCGCTCCCTCGGTGAGGACGCCGCCGGTGAACAGGGTTTCCAGGCTATCGTGCTCGAAATAGGCGGACGCACCGGCGGCAAGAGCCCACCCGGCGTGATGGATCGTCGCCGCCGACAAAAGCAGAATCTGAACGGTTCGAAGCATTGGCTTACCTTCCTCCAGGCTGGGGAGACCTCATGACAGTGATCGATACGGTGCCGGGTATTCTATCAACCTCTGTCAAACGGCGCGGGCAGGGCCCCCTGTCCCCGAGCCGGCCGGGCCCTATCTTTTTTTGAAGGAAAGATCCGCGGGCGCGCTAAAATAGCAAGCGGTATCCACTGGCAGCAGCGTCGGCCTTCACCCAACTGATCTCCTCCGAGAGGATCGAGGTGAGCTTGACCACCCCTCTCCCAATATCGGCGGCTCTTGGAGTCGTTCTGGCTATCGGCCTTGGGTCCCTCACCATCCCTTGCACCTGCAGTGCAGCCGACCGCCCGAAACCGCACAAGTCCGAGAAACCCCAACTCAAGCGGCGGTCTCGCCAGGACATCCTGCAAGCGCTCATCAAGTCCAGAAGGTGGGACCAGGCCGAGAGGGTGGCCACCCGACTGATGGCCGGTTCGCCGGACAACCCACAGGCCTTTTTTCTGGCGGGACTGGTCCAGTTTCGGCAAGCCCGCTATGACCGCGCCATCCCCCTTCTGAAGAGGGCTCAGGACCTTCAACCCGAAATTCCCGGTCTGGCCAAGACGCTGGCGATCTGCTACTTCTCCTCCAGGCAGCACCCGCTGTTTGAATCCCAAATGGAGCAGGCCTTCCTGCAGACCCCGACCGACCCCGAGCTATCCTTTTTCTGGGGACTCCACCAGGTATCGGTGAAGGACAATCCCCCGGCCGCCGTCAAAGCCTTCAACAATGCCGTCCGACTCAGACCCAGCTACATACAGGCGCTGTACCACAGAGGCCGCGCCTTCCAGAAAATGGGTCGCAAGGACAAGGCCCGGGAAGACTTCCTGGAAAGCATTGCCCTGATCGAGCAAACCTTCTTTCGAGACTACAGCTACCCCTATCAGAGCATGGCCCGCCTGCTGCTGGAAGACTCGCCCAAGGGGGCGCTTCGCTTTGCCCTGAAATCGGTGGAGACTCAGCCAAGACTGAAGAACACCCACATTCTGGTGGGAGAAATCCACTGGCGCCTGGGGCAGTTCAAGAAAGCCATCGAGGCGTTCGAGGACGCGTCCTATCTGGACCCGGCCGATCACCGGCTTCACTATTGGCTGCATCTCCTCTACCAACGGCTGGGGAAAAAGAAAGAGTCGGAATTGGCCCTGGTGGAGTTTCGCCGCTTGAAGCCGGCTGGGACAGGCGACTCGCACCCTTCCACGCCCCCGCCCACCCCCTGAATTCTCCAATGGGCTGACGCCCCGCCTAAACGATCAGTCGGAATTCCCCGGCCCGGCGCGTCACCCGCTCCCGGTCCAGATGTTCCAGGAGCGGAATGGCGTACTTGCGGGTGACACCGGCCAGTTTCTTGAAGGTGGGCACATCGATGCGGTTTTCCTGCTTCTTGTACTCCCTCAACTTCCTTTTGACCGCCTCGATGGAGTCGGCGTGGAAGAACAGGGTCTCGCTGACCTTGACCAGTTTCTTTTGGCGGGTCAGCAGAGCCAGGAGCCGTCTGGCCTGTTCCCTGGGGAGGGCGACTCCCTGGAATACCTCCTCGACCGAGGGAACCTGGAGTCCCGTTCCACGGAACGTCTGTTCAATTCCGTTCAAAGCCCGGGTCTCCTCGGCACTCAACCGCAGGCCGGTACCTTTCAGCCGCACGCGGTCCTGGTCCAACTCGACCAGGTTTCGGGCACACAAGTCGGCCAGCACCGATTTGAACACGGCCTGGGGAAGGCCGGCGAAGAGAGTGGAGTGGAGTTGCTCCCGAGAGATCCCCGCCGACAGGGGTTGGCGTTTCTGGTACTCCTCGATGAGGGTCAGGGACTGCCGGCAGAGCCCGGCGAAGCACTCCCGATCCATCACCTGCAGGGGCCGTTGCGCCAGCCGGCACACCTGTCCCTCCTGGATGAGTTGAGACAACAACTCGCGGACCGAGGTCCTGGAGAATGGCAGTTGAGAGAGGATCCGCTCTTCGTCGATGCCTCGGGCTGCCTCTCTACAGGCCAGTTGTCCAATCAGGGACTTCGGGTCGTTCGAATCCATGGCCCGAAGGAACTCCAGCCTCCGGTCCAAATCGCGATTCCTGGCGCGGCGCGGCGGGGTGACGTCCAGAATCACTCCTCCCCCGATGGTGATCATGGGTGAGGCCCGACGCAGGATAAAGGAATCTCCCACCAATGCCAGCAACGGCTTTTCCAATTCCAGGCACACTGTTCCCGTTTGACCGGGTGCAAGCGTTTTCGGCCGCAGCGGCCGGACTTTGGCCAGGACTTCCGCAGCGCCCAGATGGAACCTCACCCGGCTGCGGTTCCTGAGCGTCACCGGTGAAGATTCCAGCAGCGACAGCCGGCAATCACAGAGCGAGATGGCCTGGTAACGACCACAGACAGAGAGTTGCATGCCTCTTTGGACTTCGCCGGCTTCCACCCCTTGCAGGTTCAGTGCCGTTCGCTGCCCGGCCTGGGCCTGATCGACCTCCCGGGAATAGACCTGGAGGTGGCGCACCCGCGACCGCTTTCCGGACGGATAGAGCTGAACCTCACCCTCTTTTCGAATCGTGCCGCTCACCAGCGTCCCGGTGACGACCGTTCCGAAACCCTTGGAGCTGAAGCAACGATCGATCGGCAATCGAAAGGGAAGATCCGGGTCGCGAGGGGGCAGGCCCTCCCCCAGCTCGGCCAGGGCTTGCCTTATGGGACCCAGTCCTTCCTGACTGGATGCGCTGAAGGGAATGACGGGAGCTCCTTCCATAAAGGAGCCGCGCAGGTAGTCCTGCAATTCCAACTGAACCAGCTCTACAATCTCCCGTTCAACCAGGTCGCACTTGGTAATCACTACCATCCCGCGCGGGATGGAGAGAAGCCTGCAGATATCGAAGTGCTCACGGGTCTGCGGCATGATCGACTCGCTGGCCG
Source organism: Candidatus Versatilivorator sp. (assembly GCA_965198125.1). GTDB lineage: Bacteria > Acidobacteriota > Terriglobia > Versatilivoradales > Versatilivoraceae > Versatilivorator. Next base: position 5,878,910 of record CBDAOQ010000003.1, read on the forward strand.
CCACCACCAGCAGCACCGCATCGATGCCTCCCACACCGGCCAGCATGTTTTTGACGAAGCGCTCGTGGCCGGGAACGTCCACAAAGCCGACTCTCAACCGGTCGCCGAGACGCAGGCTGGCAAACCCCAGATCGATGGTGATCCCCCGCTCCTTTTCCTCTTTGAGGCGGTCAGGATTCACTCCGGTCAGGACCTTGATCAGGGTACTTTTGCCATGATCGATGTGGCCGGCCGTTCCCACCACAATGTGCTTCATCGCTCGCCGCAGGACTTAGTGATTTTTTTTACTTGACAGATAAGCAATATAGTTTACACTCAAAATCAATTCAGCTCGCTCTCCGGTCGCGCCCCAAAAGAAGGTCGCGAGGCCCTCACGGGCACGACCAGGGAATTCGCTGGTAGCAGCGGTTCCTGAAGGGGAAAGGGCTCCTTTCAAAAACGAAGTCAATCCACCTTTCGCTGTCCTCTCCTGGACAGCCGACCGGTAATTTTTTTTCACTTCACTGCTTTTTGGCACACCTAGGCATTCCCCCTCCCGGCAGGTGCGGGAGGGGCGAATCTTTTCTTACCGACCGGAGGAGAAAGCCCGCCCCCGGAAGCCTCTCCTGCAGCGCCGGACGGCAGTTGCCTCAGGTATTCCGCAAACGGCTTGCCCACATCCTGTCGCTTGAGGGCAAACTCCACGGTAGCCTTGAGAAAACCCAGTTTGTCGCCGGCGTCAAAGCGTTTTCCATCGAAACAAAGGGCGTGAATGGCCTGACGGTTCAACAGACCGCGCAGCCCGTGGGTGAGTTGAATCTCTCCACCCCGGTCGGGAGCGGTCCGGCTCAGAACCTCGAAGATTTCCGGTGTCAGCAGGTAGCGGCCGATGATGGCCAGGTTGGAGGGCGCCTGCTCGAAAGGAGGCTTCTCGACCAAGTCACGCACCTTGAAGATTTCCGACCGGGGGACTCCCCCCACGGCTTCTCCCTCAATCACCCCATATCGACTGATGGCGGGACCGTGTACCGCCTGAGCGGCCAGCACCGAGGTCCCATATTCCTCAAAAACATCCGTCATCTGGCCGATACAGGGCACCGGGGCGTCGATGATGTCATCGCCCAGCAGCACGGCAAAGGGCTCGTCGCCGACCAGGTCCCTGGCGGCCAGCACGGCATGACCGAGTCCGAGGGCTTGCTTCTGCCGAATAAAGGAAACCGTGGCCAGATTGGAAATGGCCCGAACCTGCTGCAGCAGATCTCTCTTTCCCCGTTCCTCCAGGGTTTTCTCCAGTTCAAAAGCCACATCGAAATGGTCTTCGATGGCGCCCTTCCCCCTTCCGGTCACGATGATCACCTGGTCGATGCCGGAGGCCACCGCTTCCTCGACGACATACTGGATCAACGGCTTGTCCACCAGAGGAAGCATTTCCTTGGGCTGGGCCTTGGTGGCCGGGAGGAAACGGGTCCCCAGACCAGCCGCAGGAATCACTGCTTTCCGAATCCGCATAGGCTCCCCACCGCTCACTTCAAGTGCAGGACCACCATTTTCTGTTCCGTCATCTCCTGGATCGCGTACTTCGGACCTTCCTTGCCAAATCCACTCTCCTTCAACCCGCCATAGGGCATCAGATCGGCTCTCCACTGGGGTCCCCAATTGACATGCAGGTTGCCGGAATCCACCTCGCGGGCGAACTTCATGGCCCAATCCAGATTTTCGGTAAAGATCCCCGCGGACAGCCCGTAGTGGGTATCGTTGGCGAGCGTGACAGCCTCATCCACCGACGCGCAGGAGCTGAGCGCCACCGCCGGGCCGAACAACTCCTCGCAGGAAATACGCATGGCGGGGTCCACGTCCCCGACCAGAGTCGGCGAGTGCAAGGTTCCCTGGCAGTCTCCGCCGGCCAGGAGCCTGGCTCCACCTGAAACGGCCTCCTGCACCCAGGACTGCACGCGCCTGGCATCGGTCTCGCGGATCATGGGACCCATGCTGATTCCCTGACTGAGCGGGTCGCCAAAACTCATGGCCTTCACCTTGGGACTCAAGGCTTCACCGAGCTCTCCGTAGATGTCGGAAAGCGCCAGCACTCTCTGCGCGCTGATGCAAACCTGACCGGCGTTGCTGTACCCGGTGGCCAGAATGGCTTGACACACCCTCTCCAGGTCGGCGTCGGGCATGACGATCAGCGGGGCGTTGCTGCCCAGTTCCATGGTGACCTTTTTCAATCCGGCCGTCTTGCAGATGTCCTCCCCCACGTCCCGGCTGCCGGTGAAGGTGATCTTGCGGACCCGCCGATCGGCGCACAGGGCCGGGCCTATGTCTCCCCCACTACCGGTGATGCATTGAACGGCCGGCGGCGGGAACCCCGCCTCCAGCATAATCTCGGTGAGCTTCAGCGCGGAGAGCGGCGTGTCGCTGGCAGGCTTGATAACCACGCTGTTTCCCGCGGCCAGAGCGGGCCCCACCTTGTGAGCCACCAGGTTCAGCGGAAAATTGAAGGGCGTCACGGCAGCCACTACACCGCAGGGAACGCGCAAGGTAAATCCCATGCGGTTGCCCGAGCCGGGCGCGCCGCCCAGTGGAATCATCTCGCCCGTCACCCGTTTTGCCTCCTCGGCCGAGACCTCCAGGGTCTGGGCGGCCCGCGAGGCCTCTACCCGGGCCTCCCCGATGATCTTGCCCTCCTCCAAGGTGATGGTTCTGGCCAGATCTTCGCTGCGCTCTTGAACCAGACGGGTGGCTCTGGCCAGCAATTCATACCGCTCGTAGGCGTCCATCCGTCTCATGATGTCCGCCCCTTGCCGGGCGGTTTCCAGCGCGCTGTCCACATCGGCCAAACTGGCCCGAGGCACGGTATCGACCACGCTGTTGTCGTAGGGATTGATTACTTCGATCTTTTCCGGTCTTTCAACCCATTGGTCCGCCAGGAACATTTTCATCTCGAACACCCCCGTCATCTCACTGGTGGAAGCCATTTTACATGCGCCCGAGGTTGAAGGGCCAGAAAACCTCACCGCCTCCGCCAGACCCTCCCAGACCTCTGCAAGACACACCGGCTCCCATTGTTCAGACACGCCCCCGCCCCATACGACGGGGCGGCATCACCTGGGAGCGCGGGCGTCCAGCCCGCACAAAGTCTGGCACGGCCTCGGCCATCTCCTCCGCCTGAATCGACCGGCAGCGGCGCCCTGGCTCTCCTTCGGCCTGGCCGTTGCGGTTACTGCCGACGTAGTGGCTGCCTGCAAAGCCGCGCGGAAGCTCAGCGACCACCATAAGCAACAGCATGCGGGCGGGACGCCCGCGCTCCCAGGGGCAATCACTCCGCACTTGAGGGGGAGTCGCAGAAGCCGAGCCGTTTGGCGAAGGCTGATGCGGTTGGGGGGGCCGAGGGCCGCCAGGATGCGGCCCTCGGCGACGCCAGGTCGCTTCAGCACCGTTCTGATCTACTGAAATCCTGCTGGTTAGGGGGGCTCCTCCTGGTCCTTCCTGCCCCTTGGTGGAAATCTTTTTCCCCTTAGCGTCTTTCTTCGTGGCCCTTCACGGACCCCTTTCGAGTCCTTTCAAACCCTTTGGAGTCCCTTCGCGGATGAATCCTTTTTGTCCCTCGTGTCCTTCATTGACCCCCTTCCCGACCTTTGGCAGACCCTCTTGGGCCTTCTCCAACCCCTTAGTGGCCCTTCGTCGTTCTTAGTGGCCCTTCGTGGATAACTCTTTTCTCTTTGTTCGCGGTTCTTTGTGTACCCCTTCGTGCTCTTCGTGGATCCCCTTCGTGGATTTCTTTTTTTGGCCTTTGTGGATAACCCTCAATGGTTTCAGGCAAGGCTGTCTCCCCGACAGCGACCGCCCCCCGGGGTCTCTCCCCAAACAATCGCCACTTGGTTTATACTGGCGTACTTGTCGGCCCGCGAGCACCCCGGACCGGAGAGCAGACCCTCCCGATCGAAGAGGAACCCGGAATGACCACCTCCAGGAACGTCGATATCTACGAAGAAATTGCCCGCCTGCGCCAACAGGGCAAACGGGCGGCCCTGGCCACCATCATTCAGATCCGCGGCTCCGTGCCCAGCTTTGAAACCGCCAAGATCCTGGTTCGCGAAGACGGGTCCACCTTGGGCACCGTTGGCGGCGGCTGCGTGGAAAACGACGTCTGGAAGGCTGCCCGCCAAGTGATGCTGGCGGAAAAACCCAAGCGTCTGCTCTTCGACCTTACCGACACTTCCAACCTGGAGGCCGGACTGATCTGCGGAGGCAAGATCGAGGTCTTCGTGGAACCGATCCTGGCCACCCCTACGGTTTTCATCTTCGGCGCCGGCCATGTCTCCAAGTTCATCTCCAAGGTGGCGGTGCTGGCCGGCTTCAACTCGGTCATCATCGACAATCGCCCCCAGTACGCCAACGCCGAGCGTTTTCCCGAAGCCAGCCGGATCTACTCGGAGAGCTTCGAGGCGGCCTTTCAAGCCATCCATCCCAACGAGTTCTCCTACATCGTGATTGTCACCCGAGGCCACCAGGAAGATCAGACCGTCCTCGGCTGGGCCGCCCGCACCCGGGCCCGCTACATCGGAATGATCGGAAGCAGGGTCAAGAAGAGAACGTTATTTCAGAACTTGCGGGAGGAAGGCATTTCCCAGGAAGCGCTGGATCGGGTTCAATCCCCCATGGGGGTTGAAATCAACGCCATTCTGCCCGAAGAAATCGCCGTGAGCGTGGTGGCTCAAATGATCCAGACGAGGCGCTCCAGACCGGGCAATCGGTAGGCTCAGGCCCGCTGTGCAGGCTTGGGCCGCTTGCGGAACACTCCCCAGAATGGAACCTGTACCACCCGCCGCCACAGGCCCAGGGCCGGGCCGGGTCCCTGCTTACAGGCTGCGCCCATCCACGGTCACATATTTCCTGACGCCCTCCATCAGCGCTTCAAATTCGGCGGGCAGCAGTGATTGAGGTCCGTCGGAGAAGGCCTCCTCCGGCTTGGGGTGAACTTCCACCAGCAGACCGTGGGCGCCCACGGCGACCGCCGCCCTGGAAACGGGAGCAATGAGCCCGCGCTTGCCGGTGCCGTGGCTGGGGTCCACCATCACCGGCAGGTGGGAGAGGTGTTGGAGGGCCGGTACGGCAGAGATGTCGAGCGTATTGCGAGTGTAGGTTTCAAAGGTACGGATGCCGCGCTCGCAGAGAATGACCTCGGAGTTGCCCTGGGAGAGGATATATTCCGCGGACATGAGGAATTCCTTGAGGGTCGCCATCATACCCCGCTTGAGCAGGACGGGCTTCCGCATCTTGCCCAGCCGCTTCAGCAGGGCGAAGTTCTGCATGTTCCTGGCTCCGACCTGGAAGATATCGGTGTATTCGTTCACCAGCTCAACGTTTTCCGTATTGACAACCTCGGTAATGATCTTCAGGCCGGTTCGCTCCCGAGCCTCCGCCAACAGCTTCAGTCCTTCCTCTTCCAGGCCCTGAAAATCGTAGGGCGAGGTCCGCGGCTTGTAGGCCCCGCCGCGCAGAACCTTGGCGCCGGCCGCCTTGACACTTTCGGCCGTCGCCATGAGCTGTTCCCGGTACTCGACCGAGCAGGGACCGGCCATGACCACGAACTGGTCCCCTCCGATACTGAAACCGTCCATCCGGATAACGGTCCGCTCCTGCTTCAACTCCCTACCCACCAGCTTGAAGGGTTGCAGGATGGGAATGACCGACTCCACCCCGGGCACCGATTCCATGACCGAGATGACCCGGTCCTTGTCTTTTCCGTCGCCGACGGCGCCGATGACCACTCGTTCCTTACCCTGGATGGGATGGGCGGCATAACCGAAACTCTTGATCTTATCGCACACGTATTCCACCTGCTGGCGGGTGGCCTGACGGATCATGGAAATGATCATGGGACACTCCTTGACCACAAAAAAGCCCGCCGTGGAGGCGGGCTGAATTCACACTAAAGGATCATCCTCAGCTCGATTCAATCCGCCCGCCTGCCCCGATAGACCCAGGACAGGCTGCTAAAGGAACCGAAGCTGGAATAAGGCCGACTCTGGCGCGGCGCCGGGCAGTGGACTTTCCAACCCGACCGCGTCATCAGGATCGATATGAAAGGCTGCGGGAACACTGACAAACCCCAGGGCGACTTCACCGATACCGGCCTGCAGAGCCATCATAGTCGATCCAGGGGCATTGTCAATATGAAATGGGATTCCCTTGTCCGAAACCTGTTGAGGGGGTTATCCACGAAGAGTAGGAAGGCAAAAGAGTTATCCACGAAGGAACACGAAGAACCACGAAGGGCCACAAAGGGGTTGGAGAAGGCTCAAGAGGGATCCGCCAAAGGTCGGGAAGAGGGAAAAGATTTCCACGAAGGGGCTGAAGTATCTGTCGAAGGGGTAAGAGATTAGTGCGCGAAGGAACTCCAAGGGATTGGAAAAGACTCGAAAGGGATCCGTGAAGGGCCACGAAGAAAGACACCAAGGGAAAAAATAGAACCACGAATTCACACGAATGGACTCGAATAATGTCCTGGAACCAGCCGCTCCCGTTCAAGTTGTGGACGCTTGAAATTGAGGATCAATCCGACTCTGAATTGCGCGATCTTCAGGTTATTCAACAGGAATTTGTGTGCATTCGTGTCCATTCGTGGTTCATCTTCATTAGCGATCGCCCGTTTTTCCTCGAATGATCAGCACGGCGGGGCGGGGGCCGGGCTAAATGGGATTCCCGGGATTGGGCGCAATCTCCTCTAAACTCACTAGCACAGTCCATCCCTTGAATCCCGGGAATCCGTGCTACCATTTTTGACTGGCGGCCCCGGCCGTTGCCGGTGAAACGAAAAAACGGCGCCGGCCGCCCGCCGATTCCCCTATTCACGCCTCTTGCAACCAAAGGTTCGCCCGGCCGCTCACCATGACAGCCAAGGTTATCGAAGGAAAAAGGATCGGACAGGAGATCAGGGAAGAAGTGCGCCTCGAGGTGGCGCGTTTGAGAGAAAGGGGGGTGGTTCCCGGCCTGGCGGCCGTGCTGGTGGGCAACCACCCGGCGTCCCGCGTCTACGTCAGGAACAAGGTCAAGGCCTGCCAATCGTTGGGGGTGTACAGCCAACTGGTGGCGTTGCCGGAGGAAACCACCACGGCCCAGCTTCTTCAATGTGTCTCCGATCTGAACCGACGGGATGCGATCCACGGCATCCTGGTCCAGTTGCCGCTGCCGGATCCCGTCGACGAGAAAGCCGTCCTGCTGGCCATCGACCCGGCCAAGGATGTGGATGGCCTGCACCCCATGAATGCCGGGGCGCTGGCTTTGGGCCGGGAGGGCTTGCGGCCCTGCACCCCGAGCGGGGTTATGGAGATCTTTCACCGAGAAAGGGTTCCCCTCCAGGGCGCTCGAGCCGTAGTGATCGGGCGCAGCAATCTGGTGGGGAAACCGTTGGGCCTGCTCTTGTTGCAACAGCACGCCACCGTCACCTTCTGCCACTCCAGAACCCGGGACCTGACAGCCGTCGCCAAAACCGCCGACATTCTGGTGGCTGCGGTGGGGCGACCGGCCATGGTGACGGCGGACTTCGTCAAGCCCGGCGCCGTGGTCATCGATGTCGGAATCAACCGGGTCGAGGGAGCGAGGCTGGAAAAACTCCTTGCGGACGACCCGTCTCTGAAGCCCCGATTTGAACGCAACCGAAGCAAGGGGATCCACTCGGTCCTGGTGGGCGATGTCCAATGGTCCAGCGTTTCCGCCGTGGCCTCTGCCGCCACTCCCGTCCCCGGCGGGGTCGGTCCGCTGACCATCGCGCTCCTGATGAAGAACACCGTTAAAGCCGCCAGACAGCAGCACTTCGGTCAATGACGACAGGCTGGTTGGCGCGGCCGCAAGCGAACCCGGCCCGCATTTCTCACCGGGGGGTTGCACTCTTCTCAAGAGTGCAACTTGGCGCAGGAATTTTTCCCTCAGCGCGTGCTCGCTAGCGAAGAGCGTAGCGGTCACTACGGTCGAGGGAGCATGTGGGCGCTGAGGGAAAAAGGACAAGCCAGGGCACGCCCAGCACCGTGTGTAAGAGCAAGCCGTCACTATAGGACCAATAACCTGGTGAATATAAACTCTTTTTCATGATGTACGCAGCGACCCGGTGAGAAATGCAGGCTAAGGTTGGAAATAGAACTTTCAACGGCCCTGAGTTATGCTAAGAGTAGGCTTGACGGGGGGCATTGCCACTGGAAAGTCAACGGTTTGCCACTGGCTGGCAGAGCACGGGTTCCGGGTGATTGACGCAGACCGGGTCGCCCATGACCTGATTCGCAAAGGGCAACCCTGTTTCGACCCGGTGGTGGCCGCCTTCGGGACCCCGATTCTGGATGCGTCAGGAGAAATCGACCGAAACAAGCTGGGCGAGGTGGTTTTCCAGGACCCGGCCCGCCTGCGGCGGCTGAATGCTCTGGTGCATCCGGAAGTCATCCGGCAGATTCTCGAACAACTCGACCGGCTGGAGAAATTCCATCCGCTTTCCAGGGTGGTGGTGGATGCTTCTCTCATGATCGAGTCCGGGTTTCACAAGCAGTTCAAACATCTGATCGTGGTCAGTTGCGGCGCCGACCAGCAGGTGGAGCGCCTGATGCAGCGCAATCGGCTCTCCCGAGCCCAAGCCCTGCAAAGGATCGGGCTGCAATGGCCTCTGCAGGCCAAGCTGCCCTTGGCCACGGTGGTCATCGACAATTCGGGAACATTGCAGCAAACCCGCCATCAGGTGGACCGGCTGCTGGAAACCCTGGAGGCAGGGAAGGCGAAGTGCTGACTCCTTTCACCATTCGATCAGGCTGGGTCTGCGGGCTTCTGCTTTGCCTGACCCTGGCTCAGCCGCACCTTCTGGCCCAGGGCAGCCGGCGGGTCGTCAGCCTCCAAGGATTCCCCTCGGTGGATGGCGTAAGACCCGGAGACTCCTTTCAAGTCGCCATTGTGCTGACCATTCAGCCGGGTTATCACATCAACGCCCACGTTCCCACCCTGGACTACCTGATTCCCACCCGCTTGACCTTTGAGACCTCCGAAGCCGTACGGATGGCCGAGCCCCACTACCCCGAACCCATTCGGCTCTCCTTCGAGTTCGCCCCCGGTCAGCCCCTGGACGTTCACGAGGGCAAGGTCATCATTACCGCCGGAGGAGAAGTTGCCCGAATAGGAAATGCCGAGTCGCTTGTGGTGCGAGGCAAGGTGACGGTCCAGTCCTGCAGCCACAACCAGTGCCTGGCTCCGGCCAGCCTTCCCTTTGCGATCTCCCTCAAGGTCCTTGAAGCCGGCGCCGCTCCCAAACCGATCCACCAGGAACTGTTTCGACCGGCTCCGGCGACTCCGGCGGCCTCCAACTCCGAATCGGCTCCGGCGGCAACGCTTCAGGAATTCGCCGGCGCTCGACGAGCCGATACCCTGTCGGAAACCATCGCTCGCCAAGGCCTGCTGGTGACCCTGGGGCTGGTGTTTCTGGCGGGACTGGCTTTGAACACCACGCCCTGCGTCTACCCCATCATTCCCATTACCATCGGCTTCTTCGCCAACCAGACCGAGGGACGGCTGAGTCGCACCTCTCTGATGGCTGCCGCCTACGTCCTGGGCATGGCGCTCACCTACTCCGCGTTGGGTGTGGCAGCCTCCCTGACCCAGGGGATCTTTGGGGCGGCGCTTCAAAACCCCCTGGTTCTGGTAGGCCTGGCGGGTCTCATGGTGGCAATGTCGCTTTCCATGTTCGGACTCTATGAATTCCGCCTGCCGATCGGCTTCAATCGACTCGTCCCCCAGGGTTCCCAGGGAAATCTGGGGGCCCTGCTGATGGGCCTCACCATGGGCATTGTGGCGGCGCCCTGCATTGGGCCCTTCGTGATCGGATTGCTGGTCCACGTCGGCAACAAGGGAGAGCCGGTCTATGGATTCTTCATGTTCTTCGTCCTGGCTCTGGGCCTGGGACTTCCCTACCTGATTCTGGGGACCTTCTCAAGCGCTCTGAAGAAGCTTCCCCGCTCCGGACAATGGATGGTAACCGTACGCCGCCTCTTTGGCCTGGTCCTCCTGGCGATGGCCCTCTACTTCGTCAACCCGCTGTTGGGCCAATACACCGCCTGGGCACTGGTGGCGTTTTTGGCAACCTCGGCAGCCTATTTGATTCTGGTGGAGGCCCGGCGCGCCAGTTCCCGGGTCTTTGCCGGACTATTGGGTTGCCTGGGAGCAGGGCTGGGGCTGGCGGCGGTGCTTCTGGTTCCGGGTGAACCCAAGGTCGGCATTCTTTGGGAGACCTATTCGGAAGAGGCACTGGCACAGGCCCGCCAGCGAGGGAAGACCGTGATGATCGACGTCTATGCCGACTGGTGCCTCCCCTGCAAGGAGCTGGACGAATTTACCTTCACCGACCCCGCGGTGCGAAGCGCCGCCGAGGGACTGGTCAGGCTCAAGCTGGACCTGACCCGGATTGAAGCAGGTTCGCAGGCCGAGCGCGCCCGGGAACGTTTCGGCATCCTGGGAGTGCCGACGATCCTCTTCCTGGACTCCTCAGGCCGGGAGCGTGCCGAGCTGCGCCTGGAAGGATTTGAATCACCGGACCGGTTTCTGACCAGGATCCAACGGATCGGGGCCTCCTCCAATCCCAGCCAGGGCAGCCTTCCCTCTCTCCGGCCCGGGCCGGAACGGATCGCGTCTCTGTTGGAAGCTTGTGAGACCGGGCGGGTGGCGCCTACAATGGGGAGTCCAATCGGACTGGGGTCCGACCGGGAGAGGTGATGAACCACTTTTTGGCCATTACCCGGATCAGCCGCTTGCTTGCCGGCGCGCTCTGTCTTCTGTTCGGATCCTCCTGGTCCTGTGTTGCCCCCACCACTACCGGACCCGGGGCACCGGGACCTCGCCAGGTTTCGAGCTTGCCGGATTTCTCACTGACCACTCTGACCGGAGAATCGGTACGCTCTCAGGACTACCAGCAGAAGGTCCTGGTGGTGAACTTCTGGGCCACCTGGTGCCAGCCCTGCGTGTACGAGATTCCGCACCTGAACGACCTCTACACCGATTTTCAATCCAAGGGGGTGGAAATCCTGGGTATCTCGATGGACTCGGCCGACCCCGAATACGTCCGGCGATTTACCCAGCGGCACCGCATGAAATACCCGGTGGTGGTGGGCGCCGCCTCGGTCGGAGACGATTTCGGAGGGGTCCGGGCCATTCCAACCACGTTCATCGTGGACCAGCAGGGAGAGATCGTCAAAAGGTACGACGGTTATCGGCCTGCCTATATGAAAGATACCCGAAGGACCATCGAGGAGCTCCTGGGGTAACCGCAGCGACTCCAGCTCTCAAGCCAGCCGTTCTCACCGGGTCGCTCCCCGTGTGACCGAGGTTATTTTATCTTCAACAACTTGCCGGTCATGTATTGAGATCCGGCGAAACCACGGTGCTGGGCGCGCCCTGGCTTGCCTTTGGCGCGCACGGGCTCCCGAGCACGCGCTGAAGGGGAAACTGCCGGGGCCATGATCACGCCCCCCGGGTGAGAAAGGTGGCCGCCGGGGCCGACTGCAGATTCTCAACACCATGAAGCTGACCCTTCGTTTGCCGACGCTGGTGTTTTTGCTGGCCCTGGCCTCCGCCGTCACCTGGGGGCTGGGGCGCCTGACCCCGGTGAACCTGCCGCCTTCCTCCCATCCCGGCCAATCGGCCGGCGTAGTGGCGGCCCCGCCGCCACCGGCCGCCCTCAGCCAGGACGAATCGGAAAATATCGAGATCTACCGGCGGGTCAGTCCGGGCGTGGTCAACATCACCTCCACCACTCTCAGCTTTGACTTCTTCTTCAGCGCCGTCCCCAAGCAAGGATCCGGTTCCGGATCCATCATCGACGCCCAGGGACACATTCTGACCAACTACCACGTGATCGAAGAGGCTCGACTCCTGGAAGTGACGCTGCTGACCGAGGAGCGCAAGTTCGAAGCCAAGGTGGTTGGCATCGATCCCACCAATGACCTGGCCATCATCAAGATCGATGCCGCCAACGCCCCTCTTTCTATCGTCCCGCTGGGGTCCTCCGCCCAGTTGAGGGTGGGGCAAAAGGCGCTGGCCATCGGAAACCCCTTCGGCCTGCAGGGAACCCTGACCGTGGGGGTGATCAGTTCCCTTCAACGGTCGATTCAGGACAGAAGCGGCCGGTTGATCGACGACGTCATCCAAACCGACGCCGCCATCAATCCGGGAAATTCCGGAGGACCTCTGCTCAACGCCCGGGGCGAGTTGATCGGCATCAACACCCAAATCTTCTCCACCAGCGGCGGCAGCATCGGCATCGGGTTCGCCGTGCCGGTGGACACCGCCAGGCGGATTATTCCCGACCTGATCTCAACAGGCCGAGTACGGCGCCCTTTCGCACGCCTGGAGGGTTATGGCATCACCCCCCGGTTGGCTCAAATGCTGGATCTCCCGGTGGCACAGGGAATCCTGGTGGCCCGCACGACCAATGGAGACTCCTTTTCCGAAGCGGGGATCCGGGGTGGGAGACGGACCTATCGGGTTGGCAACAGACGGCTCATCCTGGGAGGGGATATCATTGTGGAAGCCGACGGTCAGAAGGTTGACTCCATCGCGCGTCTGAAACGGATCGTCGACAACAGGCGTCCCGGAGAGGCAATCGAACTCAAGATCTACCGCAACGGCCGCCCCATGACCATTGCCGTGACTCTTCTGGAACGGACTCGCTATTTTTAGCGCGGAGACGCACTCGGGTGGATGCCTGCAATGACAGCAACCCGGGGGGGAACCGGGTGGAATACGCAGTCCCTCGACGGAGTCGAAACATGGTGAAGCCGGGTACAAATCGCCCCTTGAAAATGCCCCTGATTCTGGCCGGGGCCGCGGTTGCCCTGGGGATTTTGATTTATTTCTTTGCCAACTTTCGGGAAGAGCGCGCCGTGCAACGGTGCTTCGAGGCTCTGCAGGAGGGAGACCTGGCCGCAGCCTATCAGATTTGGGGCCCTACCGAGGAGTACACCTTCAAGGATTTTCTGAAAGACTGGGGAGAAGACGGATACTACGGGCAGGTCCGCGACTTCCGGATCGTGGAATCCGAGTCGATGGGCAGCGGCGTGATCGTGCGGGTTCAAATCAAAACAGACGAGGGCCAACTCAGAATACCCATCGCCTTTTGGGTCGAGCGCAAGGACCGCAGCATCGGCTTTTCGCCCACGGAATTCTGAAACCGTAGGGGCGTCCCTTGTGGACGCCCAATAGCGGATGATAAACGGGCAACCACAAGGGTTGCCCCTACATTGGGGGATGGGGTGGGGGGTGTTTAAATGGAATACTCTTTCTGTCCCCGCTGCGGCGGTTCCCTGGCTTCCAGAAAACTGAAGCCGTCCGAGCCGGAACGCCTGGTCTGCACGCGTTGCGGCTTCATTTTCTTTCTGGATCCCAAGGTCGCCGCCGGGACCCTGTTTACCATCGAGGGAAAGATCCCGCTGCTGCAGCGAGCCATCGAGCCCAGCTACGGCAAATGGGTTTTCCCGGGCGGGTTCGTGGACCGGGGCGAAGCCGTCCAGGACGCAGCCATCCGGGAAACCAGGGAAGAAGCGCGCCTGGAGGTGCGCCTGGTCAGCCTGCTCAATGTCTATTCCTATTCGGGGAGTCCGGTAATTCTGGTGGTCTACGCCGCCGAGGTCATCGGCGGCCAGCTTGAAGCGGGAGACGAATGCCTGGACGTTCGGCTCTTTGCACCCGGGGAGATTCCCTGGCAGGAACTCGCCTTCCCCAGTACCCGGGAAGCCGTGGGCGAGTACGTCGCGAGGTTTCTTTCGTAGGATTATCGATTGCGGATTGCCTGAAACAACTGAGGGACTACCGTGAAAGGCATCCACAAAGGACACAAAGGCTCAAAAGATTTATTTACATGGATGGACAGGATTAACAGGATGGTTGGGCTAGAGGTTTCAGCGTCTTGAGTTAGGCCATCGCCTTTTCTTCAACCAGGATCCAAGAATTCGCTCCCAAGCCCATGGGAATCACTTCGCAGGCGCCCCGGATCATCGAGCGAGTCAGCTTCCTGTGCAGCAGCGTCTGGTCCTGTTTATCCTGTCCATCCTGTCTATCCATGTTCCCTAATGCAACCAACCGGTTTAACGGAACCTGTTCCTACTCCCGAAAGGCCATAAAGCCGGGTTGTTTCACTCTCGAATGATCCGCCAGCCAGGGCGGGGGCACCACTAACCAGGATTTCTCGCCACAGGTAGGAAGCGATGGTTCTCTGAATGAGGTTTTACCTATGGCCAGCATAGATCATGAGATTCACGTCGGGTCTTTGGCGGAGGTGCAGGCCAGGAGTCCGCTCGTCGTCTCGGACGGTCCCGTCCCGATCGTACTGTTCCATCACGAAGGAAAGATCTACGCAGTCGACAACCGGTGTCCGCACATGGGTTTCCCCCTTAATCGCGGCACGGTCGAGGATGGGATTCTCACCTGTCACTGGCATCACGCCCGCTTCGACCTGGCCAGTGGCTGCACCTTCAATCTGTTCGCCGACGATGTGGATGCCTATCCGGTCAGAGTCAAGGGGGGCGAGGTCTATCTGAGCACGGTCAGGCCGCAGCGGGATCCGGTCGCACGTTGGTCGCGCCGGCTTCGGGAAGGGATGGAGCAGAATCTCAGTCTCATCATCGGCAAATCGGTCATCGGCCTCTTGCATGGCGGCGTCACACCTGATGAGATCGCGAAGCTCGGCGCACTCTACGGCGTGCGGCACCGGCAGGACTGGGCCTCGGGTCTGACCATCCTCAGCGCGATGGCCAACCTCTGTGATCGCCTGGAGGGGAATGACCGGATTGCACCTTTGTTTCACGGGCTTGTTCACGTAGCACGGGACTGTGCAGGAATGACGCCCAAATTCGAGATCAGCCCCCTGGACAATGAGGAGATTCCCCATGAACACCTCAAGCGCTGGCTGCGCTATTTTGTCGAGGTCCGCAGTACAGAGGGGGCGGAACGGTGCTTGCTGACTGCGGTGCAGAAGGGCATGTCCGGCGCCGACATCGCCGACATGATCGTGACCGCGGCGACTGACCATTTCTATCTCGACGGCGGCCACGTGGTCGACTTCATCAACAAGGCGTTTGAGCTGCTCGACCGTATCGGATGGGATCATGCGGACCGGATTCTGCCATCTCTGGTCAACCGGCTGTGCACCGCAACCCGTAGCGAGGAGCAGAATGCCTGGCGCCATCCAATCGACCTTCTTCCGGTGTTGCGCGGCACATTCGAAGAGCTTCCCGGCATGCTGGCTGAAGGCGCGGGGAAAACCTGGGCCCGCAGGCCGGATTTTGCGGATCAACTCCTCGTGGATGATCCGTTCGTCTGCCTGGACGCGCTCAAGGGCGCCTTGCGCGAAGGGGCGAAGCCGGTGCAGCTGGCGCAGGCCGTTGCCTACGTTGCCGCGCTCCGGATCGTGCGCTTCCACGTCCAGAATGAGTTCGCGGACTGGATCGCAGCGCTCCACACCTTCACTTATGCCAATGCGTTGCATCAGCTGCTCAAGCGGACCGAATCGACCGACCTCCTCCGCGGCGTCTTCCACGGCGTAATGCGCTGCTATCTCGATCGTTTCTTCAACATCCCCCCCGCCCGAATGCCATCGGGCAACGGGGAAGCGAGCGACCGCCCAGAGGCCGCTCTGCAGGATCTGCTCAACCTGATGAACATTCAGCAACAAACCGACGCTGCCGGGCAAAGGGTCTACAGCTATCTGCACGGTCGGGGCAACAGCGCTGCGCTCTTCCGCACGTTGACTGAGAGTCTGCTCCGTGAGGACGCCGAGTTCCACAGCTTCCAGGTCCTGGAAGCTGCGATCCGTCAGCACGATGAGCTGGAGGATGAAGAAGAAAAGCGGCTGGTCATGGTCGCGGCTGCCCGATACCTTGCCGCCCACGCACCGACCCAGCGGGCGCTCAACCAGACCCTGCGAATCGCCGTGCGGCTTCACCGGGGCGATCCCGTGTACGAGGCGGAAGCGGTATAGCAGGTACCGACCGTTCCCCTGCGGAACCTCCATCGGAGATGGCGATCTTACTTCTGAGACATTACACTAAGGCAGGATGACGACCTTCCGCATCACCAGCGGCTGAGTGGGCCGGCTCATCTCGCCACTGCTGCTGCGAGCCGTTGAAACGGTTGCCAGCGCATCCACCACCGGCAGGCCTTCCACCACGTTGCCGAAGATCACGTAGTTGGGCTGCAGCCTCGAGTTGCCGTGCATGATAAAGAACTGGCTGCCGTTGGTATCGGGCCCGCTGTTGGCCATGGCCACGATGCCCCGACGATAGCCCCTCCGGTAAAGGGCGGAATCGCGATCGATCTCATCGTCGAAGGAGCCTCCCCAGGCGCTTTCGCCGCCGGTCCCATCGCCCCGGGGATCCCCCCCCTGGATCATGAAGCCCTCCACCACCCGGTGAAAGGTGAGTCCGTCAAAATAACCGTGCTCGGCCAGCAGGCGGAAATTGTCCACCGCCGTGGGAGAATCATCTTCATAAAATTGGATGGTGATGTTGCCGACTTCGGTTTCGATCCGAGCATGCTTTCCACCCGAGCTCTTGGCCCCCCTGGGCACCCTGGGGTTGCTCGGACCGGAGGCGGTGCAGCCCGTCAACGCCGCCACTAAAAACCAGACAGCCATGAGTTGCCAATAGGAACAAACTCCAATATCCACCCAAAGCGGTCGCAGGTGCATGATCATGGTGAGATTTCCTTTCCCCGGGTTCCGGTGGTGCCACTGAAACAAATTGCCCCTGATCCGGTCGGCTCGCCTGTCAGGGTTGCTTGATTGTACCCTCTTTGGGCAAGAGCCCTTAATCCGCATTTCGTTTGTGTTCAGTGGCGGCATGGTGCTAATCTTTATTTTGTGAGATTATTCACAACATGTACGGGGTGATGGTTTCCGCGGCCCGCCTTGAATTCCGCTCACACTCGAATGTTGAAGTCCTTGATCAACATTACCGCCGCTGTCACGGTGGTGGCCGAATCGTCTTTCCTGGCGTCAACCAGAAGGGGAGGCCCCAGGGGCGATGGTGCGACGGTCCCAATGAGCTGATTCCGGGATGGTGTCTTCCATTGGCGGAGACCGGTCGAGTGCCCCGGATGTCTTGTCAGGCATACCGGTGGCCCTGGCCATAGGTCGCATGGTTCACAGGAACACCAAAGGTCTGGATCTTCCAATCGCCGGGGAGCCCGAGCACCGGATCGAGACGCCCTCCCCGGCGCATCAGGTGGCCTTGCTGGCTGCCGACTACCCGGGCATGAGCCCGACCATGCACGTGCGGGTCGGAGACGAGGTTCGTCGAGGCCAGGTCCTGTTCGAGGACAAGAAAACTCCGGGGATTCGATTCACCTCCCCGGGCTCGGGCCGGGTGACGGCCATTCACCGGGGAGAGCGGCGAGCCCTCCAGTCGCTGGTCATTCAATTGGATGCCTCCGAGTTGAGCGGCCGCCCCGATAGCGTCGGCTTCAGCGCCTTTACCGGACGCCACCCCGGCTCACTGACCAGGACCGAAGTCCAGGAACTGCTGCTCGAATCCGGTCTCTGGACGGCTTTGCGGGCTCGCCCCTACGGCAAGGTGGCCGACCCGGCCGAAACCCCTCGGTCCATCTTCGTCACCGCCATGGACAGCCACCCCCATGCTCCGCCTCCCGGTCTGGCGCTGGAGGGACAGGAAGCCGCTTTCGAACGGGGACTGCCGGCGGTCGCCAAACTGACCCCGGGACCGGTCTTCGTTTGCGAGAGTCCCGCACGCAGTTTCCCCGTCCCTTCCGGCGCCCAATTTCGCAGAGAGGTGTTCCGAGGGCCTCATCCTTCAGGCACCGTCGGATTCCACATTCACACCCTCCACCCGGTGGACAGGAACCGACTGGTCTGGCATTTGAACTACCAGGATGTAGTGGCCTTCGGACGACTCTTCGGTGACGGCCAGCTGCACCCCGAGCGGACTATCTCCCTGGCCGGCCCGTCGGTCAGGCGGCCTCGTCTCCTCAAGACCCGATGGGGTGCTTCCACCCGGGATCTCACCCGGGGAGAGCTGATGGATGGAGAATCCCGCATCATCTCCGGGTCGGCCCTGTCCGGACGCACGGCCTCCGGCGAGGTCTTCGGCTTTCTGGGACGTTACCATCAACAAATCGCCGTTCTCCCGGAAGACCGATCCCGGGAGTTCCTGGGATGGCTTTCTCCCGGGACCAGCCGCTATTCCACCATCAACACCTATCTGTCCAAGCTGCTCCCGGGCAGGAAATTCCGATTCACCACCTCGACCAACGGATCTCCTCGGGCCATGGTCCCCATCGGGATGTACGAGCGTGTCTTCCCTTTCGACATCCTCCCCACATTCGTGCTGAGGGCCCTGCTGGCGGGCGACACCGAAAAAGCCGAGGAACTGGGATGCCTGGAGCTGGATGAAGAAGATCTGGCCTTGTGTTCGTTTGTCTGCCCCGGCAAGGTCGAGTATGGACCTCTTTTGCGTCAGGTTCTGACCACCATCGAGAAGGAAGGCTGATGAAGATCCTGCGCACCATTCTGGATTCACAGGCCAAACACTTCCACAAGGGCGGTGTGCTGGAATCCGCCTATCCCCTCTACGAAGCCCTCGACACCTTTCTGTATACGCCGGGACAGGTCACCAGGGGCAGCTCCCATATCCGAGATGGACTCGACCTGAAGCGCCTGATGGTGACCGTGGTCATCGCTCTCATTCCAGCGGTGTTCATGGCCATGTACAACACCGGCTACCAGGCCCATCGGGCAATCTCCCAGGGGGCGCTGCCGCTGGAAACCTGGCAGACGGCGTTGATGACCCGCTGGGGACTGGACGGGTTCAATCCCGGCGACCTGCTGGCCTGCATCCTTCACGGAGCGCTCTACTACCTGCCCGTGCTGCTGGTCACCTTCCTGATCGGGGGCCACTGCGAGGCTCTTTTCGCTGCCGTCCGCAAGCACGAGATCAACGAGGGATTCCTGGTGACGGGAATGCTCTTTCCCTTGACCTTGCCGCCAACCATCCCCTTGTGGCAGGTGGCCGTGGGCATCGCCTTCGGGGTCATCGTCGGCAAGGAGATCTTCGGGGGGACGGGAATGAATATCCTGAACCCGACGCTGACGGCCAGGGCCTTCCTTTTCTTTGCCTATCCCGCGGAGATATCGGGGAACAAGGTATGGGTGGCGGCCCAGACCAGCGCCGATGGCGTCAGCGGGGCGACCTGGCTGGCCGAGGCGGCAACCCTGGGGCCTCAGGTGCTTGCGGAAGGACTGAGCTGGTGGCACGCCTTCCTGGGGCTGATCCCCGGGTCCATGGGCGAAACCTCGACACTGGGATGTCTCATTGGAGCCGTGATTCTGATCGTGACCAGGGTGGGCTCCTGGCGCATCATGCTGGCTGTGCTCCTCGGGTCCCTGGCGGCCTCGACCCTGCTCAACGCCATTGCTTCCGACACCAATCCCCTTTTGGCGGTGCCCTTCGGATGGCATGTGGTTTTAGGCGGCTGGGCCTTCGGCGCGGTCTACATGGCCACCGACCCGGTCTCAGCCTCGCATTCCAACACCGGCCGATACATCTACGGTCTTTGCATCGGGGTACTGGCCATCCTGATCCGCGTGGTCAACCCGGCTTATCCCGAGGGAATGATGCTGGCCATTCTATTCGTCAATCTTTTTGCCGGCCTGATCGACTACTTTGTGGTGCAGGCCAACATCAAGCGCAGGAGGGCCCGGTATGCAGCATAGCGTCACCTACACAATCGTTTTTGCTGGGATCATCTGCGTCGTTTGCGCCGTGCTGGTCTCATCTTCCGCAGTCTCGTTCAGGGAACTCCAGCAGGCCAACGCAGCCCTGGACAAGCGAAAGAACGTACTGCTGGCGGCCGGCCTGGCTCAGCCCTCCGAGAAACTGGACGCCGCCCAGATTCAGGAACGATTTCAGGTGGTGGCACCGGTCGTCATCGACATGCAATCCGGACAGCCGGTTGCAGAGATCGACGCCGCCACCTTCGACCAGAGGAAAGCCCGCAACGATCCTGCCTCCAGCCGTCCGGCGCCGGCCAACGGCTCGCGTATCAGCCGTCTGCCCAATCAGGCCGTGGTCTACCAGATCCTCAACGACTCCAAGGAGTTGCAGATGGTCGTGCTGCCCATCGAGGGGTACGGACTTTGGTCCACTCTCTACGGCTTTCTGTCCCTGGACGCCGATACCAGGACCGTGCGAGGACTCACCTACTACCAACACGGCGAGACACCGGGGTTGGGAGGCGAGGTCGACAATCCCAGGTGGAAGGCACGCTGGCCCGGCAGGATCGCCTTTGACGGCTCCGGGCAAGCGGTGATCGAGGTGATCAAGGGTCGAGCCGGTCCTCCGGAGGACGACCCTCATCGCGTCGATGGCTTGGCCGGCGCCACCATCACCAGTCGGGGAGTCACCAACATGCTGCGATTCTGGCTGGGACAGCATGGGTTCGGACCGTATCTGAAGCGGCTTCGTGAAGATCGGAAGTCATCCTGAATTTCAGGAGAGGAACCGGAATGGCAGATCCTGCGCGCAAGGCGCTACTCGATCCACTCTTTGAAAACAATCCCATCGCCCTGCAGGTGCTGGGGATTTGTTCGGCCTTGGCCGTAACCACCAAGATGGAGACCTCGGTGGTGATGTGCGGAGCCGTCATCTTCGTTTTGACCTTTTCCAACTTCTTTGTCAGCCTGCTTCGCAATAATATTCCCAACTCCATTCGCATCATCGTCCAGTTGACCATCATTTCATCCCTGGTGATCGTTGCCGATCAGTTCCTGAAGGCCTACCTCTACGACATCAGCAAGCAATTGTCGGTGTTTGTGGGATTGATCATCACCAATTGCATCATCATGGGCCGGGCCGAGGCCTTTGCCATGCAGAATCGGCCTAGCCTGAGCGTCATGGATGGCTTGGGCAACGGCTTCGGTTACAGCCTGATTCTGCTAGCCACCGGCTTTTTCCGAGAACTGCTGGGTTCCGGGAAACTTTTTGGCCACACGGTGCTGCCGCTGGCGACGGAAGGCGGATGGTATACGCCCAACGGATTGATGACCTTGTCGGCCGGTGCTTTCTTCATCATCGGAGGGTTCATTTGGGCGCTTCGTATCTGGAAGCATGACCAAGTGGAAGAGGAAGGCTGAAACAGCATGCTGGAACATTACCTTGGCCTGGCGGTCAAAACCATCTTTGTCGAGAACATGGCCCTGGCCTTCTTTTTGGGAATGTGCTCATTTCTGGCTGTATCCAAGAAAATCAACACCGCTTTCGGCCTGGGTCTGGCGGTCATCTTCGTGCTCACCGTCACGGTGCCGATCAACAACCTGCTGTTCAATTACGCCCTCAAGGAGGGGTCGCTCGCCTGGCTCCATCCCGACCTGGCAGGTTACGACCTCTCCTTTCTGGGATTCCTTTGCTACATCGGGACCATTGCCGCCATGGTCCAGATTGTGGAGATGACCCTGGATCGCTTTGTACCCACCCTCTACGCGGCTCTGGGTGTTTTCCTGCCCCTGATTGCCGTCAACTGCGCCATTTTGGGGGCCTCGCTCTTCATGGTGGAGCGGGATTACAATTTCGGTGAGAGCGTGGTGTTTGGCCTGGGTTCCGGGATCGGGTGGTTCCTGGCGGTGGTGGCGCTGGCATCGATACGGGAAAGAATGCGCTACAGCAACGTTCCCCCTGCCCTGCGAGGATTGGGCATGACCTTTATTTTGACCGGCCTGATGGCCATCGGCTTCATGGCCTTCGGGGGCATTCAGCTCTAGCCAGCCCGGCAGGCTGGAATCCGGTAGAGCATCGTTGGAGGTACACGTCGTCATGACTGTGATCTTGGGCGTGGTCATGTTCACCCTGGTCATTCTTTCGCTGGTGGTGGTGTTGATGGTCGCCAAGAGCAAACTGGTGGCCGGCGGCGAAGTGTCTGTCGTGATCAACGACGACGCCGACAACGCCATTCAGGTACCTGCGGGAGGGACCCTGCTGAGTGCCTTGGCGGCTCGGAAGATCTTCATCCCTTCCGCCTGCGGCGGCAAGGGCAGCTGCGGCGTCTGCAAAGTGGACGTCTTCGACGGCGGCGGCGCCATGCTGCCTACCGAGCCCCCTCACATCACCCGCAAGGAGGCACGGGCAGGGTGCCGCCTATCGTGCCAGGTCAAGGTCAAGCAGGACATGAGGATCGGAGTCCCTCCCGAGGTCTTCAGCGTTCGCCAGTGGCAGTGCAAGGTGCGGTCGAACCAGAACGTGGCCACCTTCATCAAGGAACTGATTCTCGAACTCCCTCCAGGTGATGAAGTGCCGTTTCGTGCCGGAGGGTATATCCAGATCACCTGTCCGCCACACACCGTCAACTACAAAGACTTCGAGGTTGAAGAAGAGTTCCGCCGGGACTGGGACAGGTTCCATCTCTGGGAGATCCAATCCACGGTGGAAGAACCCGTCGACAGAGCCTACTCCATGGCCAACTACCCGGAGGAAAAGGGGATCATCATGCTCAACATCCGGGTGGCCACCCCGCCTCCACGCAGCCCCAACGGCACACCTCCGGGAAAGATGTCCTCCTACACCTTCAATCTGAGGCCGGGTGACGAAGTCATCATTTCAGGGCCCTTCGGGGAGTTCTTCGCCAAAGAGACCGACGCGGAAATGGTCTTCATCGGCGGCGGAGCCGGAATGGCCCCGATGCGGTCCCATATCTTCGATCAGTTTCGCCGCCTGCATACCCGGCGGAAGGTCAGCTTCTGGTATGGGGCTCGCAGTCTCCGCGAAGCCTTTTACATGGATGATTTCAACCAGATCCAGGCGGAAGATTCCAACTTCGAATGGCACCTGGCATTGTCGGAGCCCTTGCCCGAGGACCAATGGACCGGTTACACCGGTTTCATCCATCAGGTCCTCTACGACCACTACCTCAAGGAACACCCGGCCCCTGAAGACATCGAGTACTATATCTGTGGTCCACCCCTGATGATGAAGGCCTGCTTCAAGATGCTGGATGACTTGGGGGTCGAGCCGGAAAACATCGCCTTCGACGACTTTGGCGGGTAGACCGGATTGCTCACCAAGGTTGCTGAAGCGATTTGGCATGGCAGCCCGGCGCAGTCTGACAGCCCGGCGTTTGCCCCCCACCGCATCAGCCTTCGCCTGACGGCTCGGCTTCGGCGAGAGGGCGAAGCCCGCAGTCGAGCCGGAGGGGGGCAAACGCGGCGTTCCGGAAGTGACGATCAGCAGGACGGGAAGCCCCGCAAAGCGGCGACAGCGTGTGACCGTGGCGGCGGCGTTCTGGAAACGCTGTGCGTTCGGGGACCCGGCTCCTGATTCGCCGCTACGCGGCTAGGCCAGCGTGGAATTCAGACGACCCGGGGCTTCCGCCCAGGGCTACACGAGACCGCAGCTACGCTGCTCTATAAGGAAGGCTTGTAGGCAGCGTCTCGTTGGGTAACCCACGCCAACCGCGGCTTCGCCGCTCTTCCTAGAACCACAACACTGCATGAGGACAGGATTTTTGAATCATGGATGCCCGGGCGGGTGCCCTGGAGTTCGAAATGGAGCCGCAAAGCGGCGGCAGCAATCATCGTTGGTGTTCGATCCTCCGGACCATTGAGGACACTCCTGGGGTCGATGGGAGGCGAGGGAACGAACAATGAAGGGAACGTCCCCTTCTATCGGGAACAAGGTCACTCCGACATCGACGTTGGCCGGCCGGCGACCAGGCGGCCCGGGTTCGGCGGCCGGGTTTCTCCTGCTGCTCCTGGCGGCGGGATCGGGATGTCAGGCGCCTGCCTCGATCGAAGAATACCGCTTCCAGGGAAGCAGCATGGGCACCACTTTCGAGGTGAAGGTGGTGGCTTCCGTGCTGCCGGCACAGCAACAACAGGCGGTGCGCGAGGCCATTCAGGCACAACTTCGGGATATCAACGGAAAGATGTCGACCTACCTGGAATCTTCCGAGATCTCCCGCCTGAACCGCTCTCGGGAAACCACTCCCCAGCCGCTATCCCGGGAAACGTCTACGGTGCTGGAGGAGGCTCTGAGAATCAGTCGGATAACTCGGGGAGCCTTCGACGTTACGGTTGGACCCCTGGTCAATGCCTGGGGGTTCGGGCCCCTGCCTCACCCGACAGCGCCGCCGACGACTGCGGAGATCGAGCAGTTGAAGTTACGAAGCGGATGGGCCAAGATAGAACTTGATCCCCTGGCTTCCACGATTCGCAAGCGCGAGCCGGCACTTTACCTGGACCTCTCGGCAATCGCCAAGGGGTATGCCGTCGATCGACTCTCGGAAACTCTGGTCGCAATGAACTTCACCCGGCATATGGTGGAACTGGGAGGCGAGGTGAAAACCAGCGGACGCAATGCCAGCGGACAGCCTTGGCGAATTGCGATTGAAAAACCGGTGTCGGAAGGCAGGGTTTTACAGCGGATCCTTCCTCTGGAGAGCCTGGCCATCGCTACCTCGGGAGACTACCGCAATTTCCACCAGGCCGAGGGCGTCTCCATCTCCCACACTATCGATCCCAGGACGGGTCGACCGGTGAGACACGCACTGGCTTCCGTCAGCGTGGTGAATGCCTCCTGCATGCGGGCCGACGGCTATGCCACAGCCCTGATGGTGTTGGGGGAATGCGCCGGCTATCGCCTGGCAGCCGGGCAGGACCTGGCGGCATTGTTTCTGGTGCGCACCATCGACGGATCTTTCCGGGAGAGGGAGACACCGGCCTTCCAGCGTCTTTTCCGGGACGAACCCTCCAGGAAGGGCCCGGACCACAGTAGGGAGAGTGAATCGTGAGCCTTTTCCTGCTCACCCTGGTCGTGATCTCGGTGGTTGTGGCCCTCATGGCGGTGGGCCTCTTTTTCAAAAGACCCTGCCTGCGCGGTTCCTGTGGTGGTCCCGACCTCTTCGATTCCGAAGGAGAGTCTCTCACCTGCGCGGCCTGCCCGCGCCGACGATCCCTCCCGGCAGAGGGAAAACCTCCGAACTAGGGTCGGGTGACCGCCCCCTCAGAGGCCGAAGAAACCAGAGCCATATATTTGGCAAACACCCCGGAGGAATAGTGCGGCTCGGGCTCTCTCCATTGGGACAGCCGCCGCCCTATCTCGCCCTCGGAAAGCTCGACATCCAGCCGTCGCTGATCGATGTCCACCACAATCATGTCCCCTTCCCGTACTGCCGCAATGGGACCGCCACGCGCTGCTTCAGGTGCCACGTGGCCGGCCATCAGCCCTCGGGTGGCTCCGCTGAACCGCCCGTCGGTGATCAAGGCCACGCTCTCGCCGAGCCCTGCTCCGACCACGGCAGCCGTGACCCCCAGCATCTCCCTCATGCCCGGTCCTCCACGAGGCCCTTCGTAGCGGATGACCATCACGTCACCCGCCTGAATCTCTCCTTGCGTGACTGCCTCCATGGCCAGTTCCTCCCGATCGTAGACGCGCGCCGGCCCGCGGTGGTAGAGCCGCTCGTGGCCGGCCACCTTGATCACACATCCTTCGGAAGCCAGGTTGCCGTGCAAAATCACCAGTCCACCCGTGTTCTTGATAGGGTTGGATAGCGGCCGCAACACCTCCTGGCCCGGTGCTTCTCTGGCGTCCCGACACTCCTCGCCCAAAGTGCGCCCGGTCACGGTCTTCTGGTCGGGATCCACAAACCCGCCCTGGACCAGCCGCTGAGCAATCACAGGCACCCCGCCGGCTCGATCGACGTCCACGGCCACAAACCGTCCCCCCGGCTTCAAGTCCGCGATCAAGGGCGTCCGCGAGCTGATCTTGTCGAAATCGTCGATCTCCAGATCCACCCCCATTTCCCGGGCCAGCGCCAGGAAGTGCAGAACGGCGTTGGTGGACCCACCCGTCGCCGCTACGCTGGCTATGGCGTTGTCGAAGGATTGACGAGAGATCAAATCTCCGGGGCAGGTGCCGCTCCTGACCAGGTCCATCACCAGCTTCCCGGCCTGGAATGCCACGGCATCCTTGCGGACGTCGGTGGCTGGCACGCTGGAGGACCCCATTGGAGACAAACCCAGAAACTCGAGGGCCGTGGCCATGGTGTTGGCCGTGTACTGGCCGCCGCAGGCACCAGCGCCGGGGCAGGCCGTGTTCTCGATCTCCAGTAATTCGGCATCGCTGATGCGCCCCGCCGCGTTGGCGCCTACGGCTTCGAAGACATCCTGGATGGTGATGTCACGCCCTCGAAACTTCCCGGGGGCGATGGATCCGCCGTAGAGCACCAGCGAAGGCACATTGAGCCGCATCAGCCCCATGGCGCCTCCCGGGAGGGTCTTGTCGCAGCCGACCAGCGCAATCATGGCATCGAACATGTAGCCGCGTCCCACCAGTTCGATCGAGTCAGCCACAACCTCACGACTCACCAGGGAGGCTTTCATTCCTTCGGTGCCCATAGTGATCCCATCGCTCACGGCGATGGTGTTGAACTCCATGGGAGTCCCCCCGGCGGCGCGCACTCCCTCCTTGACCTTGACGGCCAGGGTCCGCAGATGGAAGTTGCAGGGCATGGCCTCGATCCAGGTATTGGCGATACCGACAATAGGCTTCGACAAGTCCTCGTCGGTGTAACCGATGCCTTTTAGAAAGGACCGTGCGGGGGCACGGTTCCGGCCCTGCAGGATGGTTCGGCTGTTCAGTGATGGATTGGACATGCAGTACCTCCAGAATTACAAGTATCTCGGGCCCTGGCTGCCGTCATTGGGGGAAACGCTCGACCGGCCAGGAACTGCAAGCCAGGAAGCCAGCCGGCTGGATGTAGGGTTCCGCGGGAAGATCAGCGGCGCCGCAAAAGAATATAGAGTGCTCCGCCACCTCCATCCGAAAGGCGAGCCGATGCGTAGGCGATCACACAGCGGCTCATCCGCCGAGTGTCCAGCCACTTCGACAGCCTTTCCTTCAACCTGGGCCGACCTTCCTGAGAGTGATTACCCCGACCGTGAACCACGCGAACACAACCGTGGCCCTGCTTGAGGCTGCTGTGGATGAAATCCTCGAACGCCTTTTTGGCCTCGGTCGCGCCAAGCCCGTGGAGATCGAGGTGGGCCTGCACCGAAAACCGCCCCTTCCTCAGGCTGCCGATCCAGCGACGACCCTCGGGATGGGGCGTCCCCTCCAGGTATTCTCCACTCACGGTCAAGTCAAAACGGCCCTTCCCGGAGACAAACTCCTGCAACAAGCGCAGCCCTTCCTCCTCGTCGTCAATGGCGTCCGGAATCTCGAGCACCGGAGCCGGCCGGGATGGAGTCGTGCTCCAGCCCAGAGGAACCACCTCCCGCATGGACAAGGCAAACAGTTGGGCGTCGCCGAGGGTTTCGGGCAATCCGGACGGGGCTTTCGGCTTTTCCCGGACCGCCTGGGGCGCCCGTGGACGAATCCGAGCCAACTCGGAAAACGATTTGAAGGCTCGATAAGCGGCGGTCTTCATGACATCAGTTCCCTTCGGAACAGGCCGGGCAAAGCCTCAACCTCCTAGAAGCACTCCCACGATCAGAGCCGCGCTGAAAGCCAATGCGATCTTCATGATCAGCACGATTCTGCGCCTCTGGGGACAGAACAGGCACTGCGCGGGTTGGCTCAACTCAATCATCGGCGCCGTGGCAGGATGCAGGACTTGACCGGCGCCATTCTATGCCAGAACGGGATTACTGGTAAACCGACTGCGGGGAGCAAAGCAGGAGCAGTCCATTGGCTTGCGCTCGGCTTACGCCTCCGCCTGCACGAGGACGCCGCCTTGGCGGCTAAACTCGACCCGCCCCGGCCTCCCCCACGCTCCCCCGGGGGGCGACATGCGGACGCCGCTTTGCGTTCCATGGGCTTACGCCCACGGCTACATGCGGACGCCGCTTTGCGTCTTTTTGGAACCCCCGGGCTGGCGCCCGGGGACTATCTTTTAGAAAAGGCTGTCCGCCCGATGTGTCGTGGTTTTGGGGAGAGCGGCGTAGCCGCGGCAGCATATAGCTCGCAGCCGCGTACGCGGCGAATTAATCGCGTCGCTCGGGGACACAATGCCTTCCCCGAATAACATTAACCCACATTTCTCCCCGGGGGGCGTATGGCGCAGGCATTTTTCCTCGGCTTCCGCTCATCCTCAAGAGGGATCGGCGGGGCAATCCTCACCAACCCTTGGAGGCATGCCGGTTCAGGCTGCTTCCACGTCCTTTGAGACCACCGGCCCCTCTCCGTCATCCTGACCATAGAGTTGAGCCAAACGGGCCGCCGTCTTTTCGAACCCGTTCAGGTAAGCGCCCTGGAGCAAACGGCGGTTCTGCAGAGTCCGGGGAACGCCGAGCCCCTCCAGGTAGTGACTGCGAAGAATCCGGCGAATCTCCCCTCCCGGCACATCGGCAACACCAACAGCCCGAGAAGCCCACGTTGGCCCCTGCATTTCCCGGACCCTTTTCAACCGGGCTTCAATATCGCGGTGAATGTCGAATGCGGCGCCGGCAAATCCCCAGGCGATCAATGTCCCAAGGATCTGCCGCTCTCTGCGGACTCTGTCTCGAAATCGGCCCAGCCATTCAGCCGTCTCTGCGGGCAGTGTCAGTTCCATGGCAACCTCATAGCTATCTTCCGTCAAAAAGGACATTCCTGAAGATCAGGGGGATCCACCCACCTGCTCTCCGGAAGATCCCGCGTCAGAGTTAATAACGTCGAAATACCCCGATCACCTTCCCCACGATTTCAACCTCTTCCGCTGCCAGATCAATGACCTGGTAGGATGGGTTTTCCGGTTTGAGGCGAATCTTCCCCTCCAGTCGATAGAAACGCTTCAGCGTCGCCTCGTCCCCATGGACCCGTGCGACGACAATCTCTCCGCTTTCGGCCGTGGACTGCTTCCGGACCAGAACCATATCTGCCGGGAGGATATGGGCGTTGATCATACTGTCCCCTTCCACTTTCAGCAGGAAGACGGTCTCCTCCCCGACCCATTCGCGTGGCAGCCCAATCGTCCCCTCCCGGTTCTCCTCGGCCAGAATCGGGAGGCCAGCCTGAATGCGTCCCAGCAAAGGCAGCTCCACCACCCGCTCATTCAGGTAAACTCCTGTCCGGGGAACATTGGCCCGCGACTTGGACGGCTGGTGGTTCAGGTAACCCTTGGTCCGCAGGATTTCAATGTGTTGCTGAATGGCCTGGGCAGACTTTCCCAAGGCCTGGGCCACCTCTCTCACCGAGGGGGGCAATCCGTGGTGGATGCAATAATCGTGAATAAATTCGTACACTCGGCGCTGCTTCTCGGTTAACGCTCTCATGAACCTGCCCTCCTGAAAGCCGCTGGCTCAGCCACGGTCATGGAGATTCCTTGCCGCTTCCTCGGTCCAGCCGACCGGGCACTCGGGAGGCCGCAACCGACGCCACACCCGGATACAGACAGACGTCAATATAGACGCCTGTCCATATATTGTCAAGGGGAATATTAGGCGGACGGGCACTGCCTTCCCGAAGGCTACACCTGATTCGCCGCCTACGCGGCTGCGGGTGGTCACTCACGAGGCGCCGCGTTTGCCCCCCTCCGGCTCGACTGCGGGCTTCGCCCTTGTCTTGCCGACTCCCCCTCAAGGGGGGAGTGATCTTGAGGCCTGCACGAAGCTCCTTGTCCGACACCTAAACAAGGTGTAAACCACGTTCCCGGTTCATTGTGTAAAGGATGTTCCCGGTTTGTACCTCCCAATCACTCCCCCCTTGAGGGGGAGTCGCAGAAGCCGAGCCGGAAGGCGAAGGCTGATGCGGTGGGGGGCAGACGCCGGGCCGCCCGGACTGGCAGCGAAGACCGACCCCGCCGGCACTGCCCTTCCAGTTCCTCTCGAGAACCGTCATAATCGTAACGACTGCTCCGCCGATCGCTTGGGATCCCATCGGAGTTTCGATGGTTCGAGGATCGGGAACTGGGCCCATTCCATTCGCCGGTCCTGGAGATGGGCCGGATGCCACCAAAAAAAAGAAACCGAAGCAGCCGCGGCTTCGTTGTAAATGTAAGGGCCAAACAGCCGGGCTGCGGGTAGGAACGCCGGGACCATGAATCCGCAGACCGAACTGGTTCGACGCAGCCAGCAGGGCGATGTGCTGGCCTTCGAAGAGCTGGTCAGGAGTTGCCAGCAAAAGGTGTTCGGTCTGATATATCAGATCCTCAGGTCCCCGGAGGAGGTGGAAGACGTCGCGCAGGAGGTCTTCACCAAGCTGTACTTTTCTCTACCTCAATTTCGTTTGGATTCCTCCTTTCAGGCCTGGCTCTACCGAATCGTTGTCAACCAGTGTTATGACCAGTTGCGAAAGCGCAGGCGCAGCCCTCAAATCAACTACTCCGACCTTTCTGAAACCGAGGCCGCGGCCTTTGAAAGTCTCCCGTCGCTCACGAAAGCCAGGCTTCCCGATATCGGGAAGACCGTGGAGTTGCGGCAGATTGCCGAGCGCTTGCTGAGCCTGCTGCCGCCTGGAGACCGCACGATGCTGGTGCTGAAGGAGATGGAGGACTTCACCATTGAGGATTTGGCCGGCATCTTCAAGATCTCCAAAAACGCCGTCAAGTTGAGGTTGTTCCGAGCGCGCCACCAGTTGCGGCGTGCCTATGAGAAGGGGAAACTCCCTCGGGGGAAGTAGCCAAATGGGTCATCGAACGGTCCGGTCGCAACTGGAAGAGTTTGCGGAATCCACGCTGCCACCGGAACAGAGGCAAGTCGTTGAGCGCCACCTGGCGGGTTGTTCCGGGTGCAACCGGCACTTGCACACCCTGGGGTGGACCCGGGCGCTGCTGCGTGCCAACAGGCTGAAAAACGGCCCTGAACCGTCCCCGGGTTTTGCTCGAAGGCTGGCAGGCCGCCTGGAGAGCCACCGGGAAGTCTATCTGTTCTGGCTACCCCTTCGATCCATGGCCCTGAAAGCGATTCCGGTGATGGCGCTTCTGACGCTGCTCCTGGGGGCCATGGCTTACCACCAGGGCCCAGCGGAACCACCGGCTCTTGCCGAATGGGAGGATCCCCTGCTCGAGTCCTACTCGGAGCAGCGAGAGAGCTTGACGAAAGCCATCTTCTCGGAATCCGTTGCCGGAGATCCGAATCTGGTGGTCCGAACTCTAATGGGAGACCCCGGGATTGGAGTCGCGGGGGATGATTATGACGAGTCTTTCTAAGTTCAAGGCCCTGCTGGTCATCGCGGTTGTCTTCCTGCTGGGGGCGGTAGCCGGCGCGTCGCTCGGCCGGACCGTTCTTTGGTCGCTCTCTACCAAGGGACCCCACCACCACGCGCGCGGATCATTCATTGAGAAACTACAGGGCAGGCTCAACCTCTCCGATGAGCAGAGGATAGGGATTCAAGCCATTCTGGATGAAGCCCACCAGCAATTCGGCAGGCTTCACAAGAGCGTCAAGCCACAGTTTGAAACCATTCGCCAGCAGATGCGGGACCGAATTCGCGAGCAATTGAATCCGGATCAAGACCGGGAGTTTGCCGCCATGTGCGCGGAGTACGATCAGCGCAAGGCCAGACGCGGGAAGAAATTCCGGTGAGATTGCGTTTGCTCCCCATCCATCCATTCCGCATCCTGCGGACTGGGGTCCGTCCAAGCCACCGCCTTCTGAAGCTCCCCTTTTCCCTGGTCCTAACGGCCTCGTTCGCCTCTGCTTTCCTTGGCTCCGCCTCGGACGGGAGCGCACAGGGCCCGCCTCGTTACAAGGGGCGCACCATTGCTCCCGTGATGAGCGCCTCCGGGGCCGAATGGCTGAAGCGGGCGGAGCGGGAGGAAGTGGAACTGCCCGACCGGTTGCTGGATGCCCTCCAGATTGCCCCCCGGATGACGGTGGCGGACGTGGGGGCCGGTATCGGTTACTTCAGTTGGAGAATCGCCAAGCGGGTGGGTCCCGAGGGTCGGGTCCTGGCAGTGGATGTCCAGCCCGAGATGTTGGAACGTCTAGGGGCAGAGTTGAGGAAGAGAGACATCCGGAATGTCCAGCCCATCCTGGGAACGCCGGTGAACCCCAATCTGCCCGCCCAATCGGTGGACCTGGCGCTGCTGGTGGATGTCTACCACGAGTTTCAGCACCCGGAGGCGATGGTTTCCAGGATCCGCGACTCCCTCAAGGAGAACGGGCGCATGGTTCTGGTCGAATACCGTGGCGAGGATCCCGCGGTGCCCATCAAGCCCGAACACAAAATGACGGTCAAGCAGGTCCTGCTGGAAATCCTGCCCATGGGTTTTCGTCTTCAATCCAGGCTCGATTTTCTTCCCTGGCAGCATGTCTTTGTTTTTGCCAAGGATTCCGGGAACCGGCCAGAGCCCTCCAAGTAACCCGCCTTGGCGTCCCAGGCCGTTTCCATGGGCTTACGCCCACGGCACCATGCGGACGCCGCATTCGCGGCTTACTGGGACCCCCCCCCCCCCCCGCACCGCCGGGGCGGCATCGCCTGGGAGCGCGGGCGTCCCGCCCGCACCCTGTCCCTTTGGCCGCCGCTGAGCTTCA
The DNA here is from genome assembly GCA_965198125.1 of Candidatus Versatilivorator sp. GTDB lineage: Bacteria > Acidobacteriota > Terriglobia > Versatilivoradales > Versatilivoraceae > Versatilivorator. The sequence continues at coordinate 5,911,359 of CBDAOQ010000003.1, forward strand.
GTGCGGTGCTGCAGGCAGCCACCCTGTGGGCGGGAACAGCATCGGCCAGGCCGAAGCAGAGCCATGGCGCCGTTCCCGGTTGATCCAAGTGGGGGAGATGGCCGAGGCTGTGCCAGGCTTGGTGCGGGCGGGACGCCCGCGCTCCCAGGAAGCCATCATTGTGCGGGCGGGACGCCCGCGCTCCCGGGAAGCCTTCATCCCATGACATCGTCACACCAAGGGCACAAAAGTGCAGAAGCATTTTGGTGCTGCTTATGGTTGAAGGAGGTCCATCTGTCTTCGTGTCTATTCGTGTCCATTCGTGGTTCATCTTCATGAACGATCGGACGTTTTTCCTCGAATGATCCGCACGGCAGGGTGGGGCTCCGGCTAAACACGACCCCTCACTCCCTGCACTCTTCTCAAGATTGCGACCCGGTGAGCAATGCGGGCTGACTACCTCAACCCGGACAGTTGCTCCAGCAGCGTGAAAATGACCGAATGATCCTTTTGCCCCTTGCCTTGGGCGCTGCAAGAGGAGAACAGTTCATGAACCAGACCGGTAGACGGCAGAGCCACTCCCAACGCCTTGCCCGCCAAGAGGGCATTCTTGATATCCTTGATATGCAGGTCCATTTTGAAACCGGGTTCGAACCTGCCCTCCACAAAGGCCGGGATCTTCATATCCAGAGTTCGGCCGCCGGCCATGCCGCCGCGAATGGCGTCATACACCAGCCGGATATCCACGCCGGCTTTCTTGGCCAGGACCATGGCTTCTGAGACAGCCTGGAGCACACCGGCGACAATGATCTGATTGGAGAGCTTGGCAAATCCTCCGGCTCCCACCTCTCCCACACGCACCACGCTCTTGCCCATGCTCTCCAGAATGGACTTGACCCGCAAAAAGACCGATTCCTCGCCCCCAACCATGATGGAGAGCGTCCCCTGAACGGCGCCGACCTCGCCGCCGCTGACCGGAGCATCGAGCATGGCAACGCCCCGGCCCTTCAACTCGGCGGCAATGTGCTGGGTGGTGATGGGAGAAATGGAGCTCATGTCCACCACAACGCCATGCTCGGCAATGCCCTCGATCACCCCGTTGTCACCCAACACGACCGACTCGACCTCCGGGGAATCGGATACCATGGTGATGACCACCCCGGCATTGGCTCCCACCTCTTTGGGAGACCCGAGCTGGCGTGCTCCCAATTCCACCAGTTCTGCGGCCTTTGAAGCGGTCCGATTGTAGACCACCAGTGGATACCCAGCCTTGATGAGGTTCCTGGCCATGGGTTTCCCCATGATGCCAAGACCGATAAATCCGATCGTTTGTGCCATTGCGTTCTCCTAGAAATTCCTTCGGCTAACCCGGCGGCAACTCCACCAGTTCTTTCTCTCTGGCCGAGCGATAGACCGCGAGAACAATCTCCAGGGCCTTGAGACCCTCTTCTCCATCCACCAGGGGAGGCCGGTCCTCCCGAATGGCTGCGATGAAATCCTCGAACTGCCGGCGGTGGTTGGCCACCTCCGACTTCATGGAGGCTGAGAAAGGACCGGAACCCTGCGATCCCGATTCCGCCCGGCCTGCTTTCCCGCCGGTCGTGCCGGGCACATCCCAGCGTGCGATCTCATCACCCTCCAGAAGCACGCTGCCCCTCTCGCCAAAGAGCTCCAGCCGCCGGGGGAATCCCGGCCGCAGGGAGGTGGCGCCTTGAACCACGCCCAAGGCACCGCAGCGGAATTTTATAACAGCCACCGCGGTATCCTCCGCCTCGATCGAGGCATGCAGCAGATTCTGCACGAATCCAAACACCGACTCGGGCTGGCCCACCAGATATTGCAGCAGGTCGATGGTATGGATGGACTGGTTGATCAGCGCTCCTCCACCGTCCAGGGCCCAAGTGCCCCGCCAGGGTCCGGCCTGGAAATAGTCGGGTTTGCGGAACCACTTCACCGCCGCTTCCCCCAGGAGCAACTTCCCCAGATCTCCGCCCTGGACCGCATCCCGTATTCTTTGAACCGCCGGCAAAAATCGAGACTGATAAATGACCCCCAATCGGACGCCGGCCTCCCGGCAGGCGGCAGTGAGGCGTCGGCCTTTTTCCAGGCTCACCTCAATGGGCTTCTCCACCATGACGTGCTTGCCGGCCCGGGCTGCAAGCATTCCCAGTTGACCGTGAGTCCCACTGGGAGTGCAGACACTCACGGCATCCATGCCGGGCCGTTTGAGAAATCGGTCCAGGTCCAGATCCCAACTGACGCCATAGCGTTGGGCCTGCCGTTCGGCCCGGGGCCGGGTCCGGTTATGGAAGGCCACCAGCCTGGCTCCGGGAATGGATTGAATGGCTTGAGCATGCACATCGGAGACGCCTCCGCACCCAATGATTCCAAATCCGATCGCCGCCATGCCGGCAGTCTCCTCCGGTTAACCCGCGCCGCACTCCGTGGAGCGATCCAGTCGAACCACCCGGCCCGATTGGGCCGACCGATAGGCCGCCTCCAGCAAAAGGGAAGCTGTCATCGCCTCTTCCCCCGGGACGGCGGGCGGGCGGTCCTCCAGGATTGCGCCGTTGAAATCCTCCACCAACGGCTGATGGACATTCTCCGCCTTGGGGGCCATAAGCGTCTTCTCCCCGGCTCCCAGCAACTCCAGTCGGTCTCCGTTGAGGGGCGCCGCCCTCAGACAACCCCGGGTCCCCAGAATTTCAAAATCGTCTCGCGGGGGCTCCACACAATGGCTGGCGAAGACCGTGGCGTGAATCCCCCCGGCAAAGCGGATGAGCAAGCTTCCGGTGTCTTCAACTTCCACGGGACAGACGCGGGTATCGGTGAAGGCCGCCACCGACTCGGGACGGCCGAAGAGCATGGCCAGCACGTCCAGGCGGTGGCTAGCCATATCCATCAGCAGACCCCCACCCCCCTGGTTCCGGACAAACCGCCAGCCCGGATGACCTCCCTCATTCAACCGCGCCTGCTCCACCAGGGTGGACCGCACCAGAATGGGCTGGCCGATCGCCCCCTGACCCAAGAGTTCTCTCATCTTCAGCACCACCGGGTAGAAGCGCCGATAATAGGCCACACCCAGCTTGACACCGTTGCTCCGGCAGGCATCGATCATGAGCCGGCATTCTTGCGGGTTCATGGCCATCGGCTTCTCACACAACACGTGTTTGCCGTTTTCGGCCGCCGCTATGGTCTGGGAGCCGTGTAACCAAACCGGCGTTGCCAGGTAGACGGCCTCCAGTTCGGGGTCGCTGACCAGTGCCCGGTAGTCGGCATAGCCTTTGGGGATGGAATGCCGGGATTGAAATTCGGCCAGGCGTTGAGTGTTGCGGCGAGTGCAACCCGCCAGCCTGCCCTGTGCCGATGCCTGAATGGCCTTCACCACCCGCTTTTCGGCAATATCGCCGCATCCCGCCAACCCCCACGCCACTTCCCGATCCACGGTCACCGACCCGATCCTCCCTTTCCATGGGCTTACGCCCACGGCTACCTGCGGACGCCGCATTCGCGGCCTATCTGAAACCAATTGAGGGGGTTATCCACCCAGGACACGACGTCACACCAAGAGCACAAAATTGCAGAAGCATTTTGGTGCCGCTTGTCGTTGAAGGAAGTCTATCTGTCTTCGTGTTCCTTCGTGTCCATTCGTGGTTCATATTCATTATCGAGCGGCCGTTTTTCCTCGAATGATCCGCAGGGCGGGGGGCCGGCTAAACACGTACCTCTTCTCAAGAGTACAGCCCCCGGTGAGAAGTGCGCGCTTGTCCCACCCTCCGGGCCTTGCCGGAGCGGTTAACCGGACACCATTCAGGACTGGTCGGCGCGGTTTTGTCCGAACAGATAGGCGCCCAAGACTCCACCCAAAGTGGTCAAAATCCCACAAAGGATCAACTTGATCAACAAACTGAAAAGGAGAAAAACGGGGTGGAGCGGATCACTAAAAAACTCCATGGCCTGCTCCAGGGACTCCAGGAACTCCGGCGGGAGGCCCTCCATGTCGGCAATCGTTTCCCGGGCCCTGCGCATGCCCTCCTCCCCGGAGACCAGGATAAGCAGAACCTCCAGGACCTGCCAAACCAGGGAGCCGAACAGGCCGGTGAGCAGACCCAGGCTGGCGCCGGTCCCGGCCGAAATGGATCCCGGCGTCTCGGTCCGGAGGAAGTAGACCGCCAGGACTCCGCCGCCTGCCACCCAGAGCAGGCAGCAGAAGCTCACATAGGGCATGGCGGAGAGCACTCCCAGAAGGACTCCGGCCATCAAGGCCGGCTTGGTCAACATGGGACCGGCCGTGGGTGGGAAGGGGGGTGGTGAAAACGCCGGCGGCGGTGCGGGCTCAATTGCCGAGGATCCGGCGGCGGCAGAAGGCATTGCATCCAGCGGAACGTTCACCGGCTTGGGATTCGGATCGACGTGACCCACGGGGGCACCGCAAATGGGGCACAAGCTTGCACTGTCATCAAGCATCTGCTGACAATTGGGGCACTGTTTGGGCATGAACTGAAATCCTCCGGCCCCAAAGCTTGAAAGCAAGCAGACAGGTTGTCAAGCGTGAAGAAAAAGGTGGGTGAAGAAAAAGGCGGGGAGAAAACCAAATCTCCCCGCCACCGCCCGTTCTGCTCGTGGCACTCCTATTCGGGAGGGTAAACGGCGCTGACCCGGGTCAAGCTGAAATTTCCCTTGTTATATCGGTCGGCTTCGTCAAAGTAAATGGTATCGCCGTTCATGACGTCCCCGCTGATGGAGGGGGCAAACAGCCGATAGCCGATAAACCTGCAGGGATCATCCTCGCTGACGCAGGCGTCAAACAGATCTCGAATTTCCAGGAAAAAGGATCCGTTGACGACTTCCCCTCCAACGAGAAATTCTCGATCGATGGTGGGGAAGGTCCCGCTGAGGATGCCAAGGGTCCCGTAGAGCATGTCCCGTTCTTGATAGAGCGTCACCCGGACTTGAGCGTTCATGATCTCCCCGGTGACCGAGCCTTCCCAGACCCCGGCGATGGCCGTGGTGTCGGGTTGCGGCAAGGCGAAGGCGGGAAAGAACCCGGCGAAGGGGCCGGTGGTGCTTTCGACCAGGGAGGTGGCGATGATTCGTGGCTCGAGGTCACCCTGAGCGGGGTTGAGGTCCTCCACCTCGATGACGATCTGACCGTAGGTGCCGGGTACCGACGATCGAATGTCGTTGCTCACAAACATGCCGCTTTCGTCGACATCGACGGGAGGCAGGGACCTTTGCAGGACTCCGGCTTGGTCGAAGAGTTTGATCCGGAGCTGCCCCGCCCCGTTGCCGATGTTGACCACCGCCAACCGGGACTTGAAGGATCCCGCCTTGACCGAAGACTGGATGAGAAGCGGGTTGAAGGGAGTGCCCTGACTCTCCACGAAGGCCGAGGGTTTGTAGATCTGGTCCGCGATGGCCAGCTCCATTGCGGGGTCGTTGCTCACCCGGTCCAGAATGACCGAAGCCCAGGCGGTGATCGGTTCATCCGAAAGGATCAGCAGCCATCCGGTGGTTGTCGCCCCTCCTCCGTCAACCGGGCGCAGCGCTGTCATGATCCGGTTGATCTGAAGCATCTGGTTCGACCGCACCGAAAAGACGCCCGAGCTGTCCAGGTTTCCGGATGGATCGTACAGGCCGATTGCCACGCTGGCTTGCGGGTCGGCGCCCTTATGCACCGAAAACCGGCTGAAGTTGTTGAGGCCGACGTTGGTGCGGGCTCCACCCTCGTTGGTGACCAGGGGAATCAAGTTGATGTAGTTGTCGCCCTCAAAGCTCTCCTGATTGGCTTGCTGCAAGTGGCTTTGCAGTTGCAGCAGGGATCGAGCAGGGTTGGACTGGCTGAGGCGAATGGCTCTCACCCGATCCTGCATGGCTTTCCTTGCCCCAACCGCCCTCCTCGCGGCCGCCTCTCGCCCGGTTCCTCGGTCTTGAGCCCAGGTCGCCGGGGACAGCAGCAATACGGCACACAGGCACCAGATTGTCCGTTCAAGAGTTTGCATGGCCTTCCTCCTTACTGATCGATGGACTGAATCGACTTCCACGGGAATGCTCTATGTGATGCCCCCGGCACCTAAATGGTTTATGGCCCTCAACCGGGAGTGACGTAGGTCTCTAAGCGGCACCGAAATGCTTCAGTAATTCTGTGACCTTGGTGTGACGATGTTATGGGATGACGGCTTCCTGGGAGCGCGGGCGTCCCGCCCGCACAAAGCCTGCCACAGCCTCGTCCATCTCCCCCACTTGGATCAACCGGGAACGACGCCATGGCTTTCCTTCGGCCTGGCCGATGCGGTTCCCGCCCACAGGGTGGCTGCCTGAAGCATTGCACTGAAGCTCAGCGGCAGCCAAAGGGACAGGATGCGGGCGGGACGCCCGCGCTCCCAGGGCAATCACTCCCCCCTTGAGGGGGGAGTCGCAGAAGCCGAGCTGCCAGGCGATGGCTGATGCGGTGGGGGGTGGAAAGCGGGACGCTGGGCTGCGGCGCGCGGCCACGCCAGATCGCGTCAGCACAGTCCTGATCTACTGAAATCTTTCGTGCGAGAAAGGCGGGTTCAGGTCAAAGTTGGGCGGAAATTTCGTCCAGGCGGGCTTGGTCCACCTGGATTTCTTTCCGCTCCTGCATCCAGGTCTTGGCCCCTTCCAGGAAGGCATCGAATACGGTCTGCCGCTTCCGAGTCAACAACCGGTTCCGGATGTCCTCTTTTTCTGAGGCAAACTTTTCCGGATCGATAGCCTGCCTCCCCGTGAGAACAGCCACCACCAGACGCCGGCCCACCTGGACGGGCTCGCTGACCTCACCCTCCCGGGCCGAAAAGGCAAACTCATCCAGCGGGGTGCTTGCGCCCAGATCCGGGATGGAACCATTGCGGGTAAAGGCATCGCTGAGCTTGACCTCGAGACGGGCTCGCCGGGCGGCAGATGCAAGCTTCCGGCCTTCCTTGACCTTCTTGACCAGGTCCTCGGCCTTGGATTGAGCCAGAGCATCGCTTTTATTAGTTATCACGTCCCGTTCCACCCTGCGACGAACCTTGTCCAATTCAGGAACTTCGGAGGGCTTCACCTGGACCAGACGGGCCAGAACGAATCCGTTGGGGACCCGTAGCGGCGCACTGGTGTCCCCCTCCGCCATGGAGAACACCCTGGTCGAGAGGTCGGGTGCGTTCCCGATCCCGGGAATCGCCGCTCCCGGAGAGAAAAAGGGCGAGGTTTGAGACAGCAAATTCAACTCCTTGGCAATTTCGTCGAAGGAGCGTTCATTCCTGGTTTGCCGGTAGGCCTTGTCGGCCAGGTCCCTTGCCGTCGACTCGGCCTTTTCACTGCTAAGCGAAGACCGAATGAGGCCTTCCACCTCTTCGAAAGCTTGGGTGCGAGCGGCTTGCTTTTCAAGCACCTTGATGATGTGAAATCCAAACTGGGTGGTCACCAGATCGCTGATCTCACCCTTGGCCAGGCCGAATGCCGCCCGTTCGAATTCAGGCACCATCCGGCCGCGACCAAAGAACCCCAAGTCCCCTCCGTTCGAGGCCGAACCGTCCTCGGAGTGCCGCCGGGCCAATTGGGCAAAATCCTTGCCGGCGCTGGCCTCTTCAAGAACTTTCTCGGCTTTCTGCCGGATCTTCTGCACGGACTCGGCCGACTTGCCGGCAGTCTTGAACAGAATATGAGAAGCCTGAACCTGTTCCTGAACCTGAAATTCGGACCGGTTCTTCCGGTAATAGTCCTGCATCTCCTCGGCAGTGGGTTGGAAGGTGGCCCTGAGCCGGCTGGTGTCCGCCAGGAGATACTGGATCTGACGCTGCTCCGGAAGACGGTAGGTCGGCTTGTTCTCCTCATAGTGGGCCTTGACTTCATCCAAAGAAATGAACACCGATTCCTCGAACGAAGCGGGGTCGATGACCACGTAACTGATTCTGGCCTTCTCGTTCCGAAGCCGATAGTCTTCCTCAGCCTCCCAATCGGAGACATTCACATATTCGGTGACCAGACCACGCAATTTTTCCTGCATGATCTCGAAACGAATCGATTCCTCGAACTCCTCTACCGTCAGTCCGTTCTGGCGCAAGACCGCCTTGTACCGACTGAGGAAGAAGTTTCCCTCTTCAAGAAACGCCGGGACGGTCAGGATCTTCTCTTGTATTTCTTCGGAAGTGGCATCCACTCCCAGCCGGCGCCCCTGCTGCAAAACAATCTCCCGGCCGATGAGCTGATTGAGGATCTGCTGTTCGATCCTCAGCGTCCTCAACAACTTGCGATCATAGGGCACCCGGCTGCTGCGCAGGAACCGGTACAGGGCGACCCTGAGTTCCGACGGGGAGATCTCGGTGCTTCCCACCCGGGCGACAAAGGGCGCCCCGATCTCGTGGCCCCACACCCCGCCGACTCCCGGGATCAGGTAACCCACCAGCCCCACCACCAGCAACGGAAGAAGCACCCAGGCAAACAAGCGCTTTTGTCGACGCATGACATCCAGGATCATCGGTCTTCACGCTCTCCTGTTGTAGCCGTCAATCATGCGACAGCCGCATCCCCAATATGGACCAACCCCAAATCAGCCATTATACCAGAGCCGGAAACATCGGAAAGCAATTCCCCGGCCAGGGGCCTTTAACCCGCATTTCTCACCGGGGGGCTGGGCATCGGCTGGGAAAGTTTTTGTTTTTAGCACCTTGCAGCGCTTTTTTGGAAGCCTTCAGGGTACAGACTGCGCTGGGCGCACCCTGGCTTGTCTGAAACAACCCTGTTTCACCCTCGGATGATCTGCCCGGCAGGGCAGGGGCCCCACTTGCCTGAAACACTTGAGCGTTATCCGCAAAGGACAAAAAAAGATATCCACGAAGGGGCACGAAGGACCACGAAGGGCCACTAAGGGGTTGGAGAAGGCTCAAGAGGGTTCCGCCAAAGGTCGGGAAGGGGGAATAGATTGCCACGAAGGGCGCTAAAGTATCTGTTAAGGGGAGCCTTTTGCAAAATTCGCAGCAGGGCAGGTTGTGTTGCCGGCAAATCTGATATTGTGCTCCTAACTTACTGACAACAAAGACCCGTTGGACGGTAATACCTGGATCTGCAGGCCGGATCAGAGGAATTTTGCAAAAGGCTCAAGGGGGCAAAAGATTAATCCGCGAAGGGACTCCAAGGGGTTGGAAAAGACTCGAAAGGGGTCCGTGAAGGGCCACGAAGAAAGACTCTAAGGGAAAAAAGTTATCCACGAAGGGCACGAAGTGACGCCAAGATCACGAAATTAAGTTCCCGGCCCTTCGTCTCGGCGTCGGGCATGAGTAGATCCTTGATTTACATGGATGGACAGGATAGACAGGATGGTTTGTCGCTAACCGGCTTCTCTCGAAAGAGGACCTTGGCAGGCATGTGAGACTGAATGGCAAGTCCTGCCTTAGAGACGGCCATCATCATCGCCTTCTCCTAATACCGATTCCAAAAACCCGCTCCCAAGCTTATGGATCACTTCACACGCACACCCGATCATCGAGCCAGTCAGCATTGCCCGCAGTCGTTTCTTATCCTGTTTATCCTGTCTATCGATGTTCCCTATGCAGACAACCGGTTTAACGGGACATGGTCCTTGCTCCCGATAGGCCATAAGGGTCCGTTGTTTCACTCTCGAATGATCCGCCCCGTCGTGGGGGGCGGGGGCTGGACTCTCGGGCAAACGGGAGTTTCCCAAAGGGTGCAGGTCGGCATTCTGAGAAGTCGCCCGCCAGACACCCCCCACCGCACCGCCGGGACGGCATCGCCTGGGAGCGCGGGCGTCCCGCCCGCATCCTGTTCCTTTGGCCGCCGCTGAGCTTCAGTGCGATACTCCAGGCAGCCACCCTGTGGGCGGGAACAGCAGCGGCCAGGCCGAAGGAGAGCCAGGGCGCCGTTCCCGGTTGATCCAAGTGGGGGAGATGGCCCAGGCTGTGCCAGGCTTGGTGCGGGCGGGACGCCCGCGCTCCCGGGAAGCCTTCATCCCATGACATCGTCACACCCAGGGCACAAAATTGCAGACGCATCTTGGTGCCGGTTGTCGTTGCAGCAGGTCCATCTGTCTTCTGGTCTATTCGTGTTTATTCGTGTCCATTCGTGGTTCATCTTCATGAACGATCGGCCGTTTTTCCTCGAATGATCCGCACGGCAGGGAGGGGGCTGGACTTGTCTGAAACAACCCTGTTTCACCCTCGGATGATCTGCCCCGTCGTGGGGGGCGGGGGCCCTACTTGTCTGAAACAACCCTGTTTCACCCTCGGATGATCTGCCCGGCAGGGCAGGGCCCCCACTTGTCTGAAACAACCCTGTTTCACCCTCGGATGATCTGCCCGGCAGGGCAGGGGCCCTACTTGTCTGAAACAACCCTGTTTCACCCTCGGATGATCTGCCCGGCAGGGCAGGGGCCCCACTTGTCTGAAACACTCCTGTTTCACCCTCGGATGATCTGCCCGGCAGGGCAGGGGCCCCACTTGCCTGAAACAAACCTGTTTCACTCTCGAATGATCCGCCCCGTCGTGGGGGGCGGGGGCGCGGCTCTCGGGCAAACGGGAGTTTCCCAAAGGGTGCAGGTCGGCATTCTGAGAAGTCGCCCGCCAGACACCCCCCACCGCACCGCCGGGACGGCATCGCCTGGGAGCGCGGGCGTCCCGCCCGCATCCTGTCCCTTTGGCCGCCGCTGAGCTTCAGTGCGATGCTGCAGGCAGCCACCCTGTGGGCGCGAACAGCATCGGCCAGGCCGAAGGAGAGCCATGGCGCCGTTCCCGGTTGATCCAAGTGGGGGAGATGGCCCAGGCTGTGCCAGGCTTGGTGCGGGCGGGACGCCCGCGCTCCCGGGAAGCCATCATTGTGCGGGCGGGACGCCCGCGCTCCCGGCAAGTCTTCATCCCATGACATCGTCACACCCAGGGCAACAAAATTGCAGAAGCAATTTGGCGCCGCTTGTGGTTGAAGCAGGTCCATCTGTCTTCTGGTCTATTTGTGTTCATTCGTGTCCATTCGTGGTTCGTCTTCATTAACGATCGGCTGTTTTTCCTCGTATGATCCGCCCGGCAGGACTGCGCCGAGATCAACAAGATGCTTAACGCATCGATCAAATCACTAGCCACTATCCACTATTCACTTAGCCACGCCCCCGCCCCATACGACGATACGGATCATACAGGGCGAACCCAGGTTTTGCTTCAGGCAAGCCGCCAACGCGAAGTCGGCGTCGTGCCCCGTCCCCAACAACGCAAAACACGTACCTCACGAGTGCAGCCCCCCGGTGAGAAATGCGGGTAAGTGTTTGTAAATTAAGGGCAACTTTGGTATGCTGAGGGTGATCGCCACAGGGTTGCCGCCAGCTTCGATCCGGGTTGAGGCAGTCCTTTTCCCAGCTTGGCCAGAACCCGGCGGAGCAACGGTGGACCCTCCCGAGGGCCAATGAGGAGCTAGCCACTGAATGAACTTTCGAGCTGCCTTCCACCTCTTTTCCAGCGACCTCGCCATTGACCTGGGCACGGCCAACTCTCTGGTGTTTGCCAAGGGAAAGGGGATTGTGGTCGATGAGCCCTCCATCGTGGCTGTCAACAAAAACACGAACCAAGTGGAAGCCGTGGGGCGGGACGCCAAGTACATGGTGGGACGCACCCCCGCCAACATCGTTGCCATCCGTCCGTTGAAGGACGGTGTCATCGCCGATTTCAAGGTCACCGAAAGGATGCTGACCTACTTCATCCGCAAGGCCCATAATCGAAAGTTGCTGGTCCACCCCAGGATCGTCATTGGTGTCCCCTCGGAAATCACCCAGGTCGAGAAGCGGGCCGTCATTGACTCGGCCTACAGAGCCAAGGCCAGCGAGGTCTACCTGGTCGAGCAAGCCATGGTGGCAGCTTTGGGAGCGGGTTTGGCCATCTCCGAACCTTCAGGGAATCTGGTGGTGGACATCGGAGGCGGCACCACCGACATCGCCGTAATCTCTCTATCGGGGATCGTCCACGGCCGCTCCGTAAGGCTGGCCGGCCATGAACTGGACGACTCCATCATTCGATATATCAGAGCCAAGCACAATCTGTTGATTGGAGAGCGCACCGCGGAACAGATAAAAATCGAAGTCGGTTCGGCCTACCCCCTGGATGAACCGGTAACCATGGAGATCAAGGGCCGCAACCTGACCGAGGGAATTCCAAAAACCGTGGTTATTACGGATGCTGAAATTCGTGAAGCGCTCTCGGAGGGCGTGGGGGCCATCGTCAATGCGGTCCGGGGGGTGCTGGAAAAAACACCTCCCGAACTTTCAGCCGACATTGTTGATAAGGGCCTCATTCTGACGGGGGGAGGCGCCTTGCTTCGAAACCTGGACAAATGCATCCGGGAGGAAACCGGGTTGCCGGTCACCGTGGCGGAAAATCCCCTGTCCTGCGTGGTCCTGGGTACTGGAAAAATGCTGGAAGACTTCAATCTCCTCAAGAAGATCTCTATCGACTCCTACTGACGACGTCCGGTCCCGACTCAAGGATGGCGCTGGGCTCGGAGCCCTCTTTATCCAGAGACTTCCATGAAGCCGGTATTCCAGTCTCGAAAAGAAACGATAATCGTCATCGCCACCCTGGTGGCTCACCTGGCCCTGCTCTCCACCCAGATCCCAAAGGTGAGTTCAACTCCCCTGTTGCGAGCCTGGGCGATGGAGATCGTTCTGCCGCTGCTGAGGGGAGCTGTCGGAGGCATCAGCGGCCTGGGGGGGCTTTGGGAGGACTACGTTCGGTTGAGGTACGACAAAGAGGAACACGAGCGCCTCAAGAGTCGAGTGGAGGATTACCAGCGAACCGTGCTCGTCTACCAAGAGCAGATCCGCAGGCTCAACCGTTTGGAGGTGCTGGATCGCGTCAAGGCCGCCCTGAACCGACCCGGCGTTTCGGCTAAAGTGATTGGAGGAGACGATCGCATGGGGTATAGCTCCCGAGTCGTGGACAAGGGCTCCAGCTCGGGAATCAGTTGGGATTGTCCGGTGATCAACGCCGATGGCGTGGTGGGGCGGGTGGTGCAGGTTTCCAGGCACAGCGCGGTGGTGCAGTTGATTTCGGACCCGGACAGCGGTGTGGGCATTCTGCTGGAAACCAGCCGCACAACCGGCGTATTGAGGGGTGGCGGGCAACAGACAGCCGCCATTCACTATGTTTCTCCAACAGAAAAGGCTTCACCCGGAGAGCGGGTGATCACCTCCGGACTGGACCAGATTTACCCCAAAGGATTGCTGGTCGGCAACGTGCTGTCGGCAACCGCAGGAGTAACCGGTTTGCAGCAGGTCATGGTTGCCATCGCCGCCCGGATGAAAAAACTTGAAGAGGTCCTGATCCTGAAAAAAGAGTCGGCAGGCTGATGCAATCCCTTTTCCAGCCTTTTCTCGACGTGCTGCTGCTGACCGGGATGGTGGCCCTCCAAAGCGTGTCCGCGCACTATTTTCCCAACGCGGGTGCCTTATTGAATCTGCCACTGATTGTCCTGCTCTACATGACGCTGACCCAGGCCAGCCTGGGGTGGATCCTTTTCCTGGGGACGCTGGCCGGTCTGCTGCAGGATAGTCAGGCTGTCAATCTTCTGGGACTCAACGGATTCTGCAATCTCTCGGTATGCATCCTGGTTTATCTGGGTAGCATGAGGATCGCGGTGGACGGCTGGATTATGCGCACCAGCATTCTTGGGCTGTCCTATGCAGCCGCGGGGCTCATCTCCTGGAGCCTGCGGGTTGCTTTTCTGGACCGGTACGAGCATCTCCTTTTCGACCAGTTGCTGATGGGTGCTTTGGTTTGCGCCGGCCTGGGGCTGCCTATTTTTTCTCTTTTTGATCGATTCCTGACGGAACGAACATACTGATCGATGCCTCTCCGGGACTTCTACAAAAACAAAGAGACGACGCAAGCTCGAATCCCGATTCTTCAGGTTTCGGCAACCCTCGCGTTTTTGCTCTTGCTGGCCGGACTGTGGAAGGTGCAGATCCTTCGGCACAACCACTATTCCGTTTTGGCCGAGCGAAACCAGATCCGATCCATCCGCTGGGTCGCACCTCGCGGTAATATCCTGGATCGCTATGGACGGCCGCTGGCCGACAACCGCCCTTCCTTTACCATCAGCGTGTTGAGGAAAGACCTCTCGGAGCTGGAGTCCTCCCTTGATCTGCTGAAACAGGGCCTCCAGTTGGAACCTGACTTCCTTCGGTCTCAAATCGAGAAGCAACGGAGCCGCCCCAGACATCTTCCCCTGGTTCTCAAGGAAGAGGCGGGAATCGGCGATATTTCCTTTATCGAGGCACACCGCCACGAGCTCCCAATCATAAAGGTCGTTCCCCATCCCCTCAGAAACTATCCTGAAAAAGAGGTGGCGGCCCATCTGTTGGGTTACGTGAGCGAAGTATCGGAAAGTCAGTTGGAATCCGGAGCATTTGGAGATTCGGCCAAGCCCGGGGACACCGTTGGCCAAAAAGGGGTGGAACGAGTCTATGACCGCGTCCTCAGGGGAGTGGACGGGGAAAAAACGATACGGGTCGACAGTCGCGGCCGCGAGATCGAAGCCGTCAAGGTAATCGAGCCCAAGCCCGGAAATGACCTGCGTTTGACCATCGACATCGATATTCAGCGAGCCGCTGAGCAGGCCTTCGGTGACAAGGCGGGAGCAGCCGTTGCCGTCGACCCCCGATCCGGGGAGGTGCTCTGCCTGCTGAGTCGACCTGCTTTCGATCCCAACACCTTCGCCACCCGTATCAGCCGGCAAAAGTGGAACGAATTGCTGCTGGATCCCCGAAAACCCATGCATAACCGAGCGATTCAGAGCCGCTTTCCCCCGGGTTCGGTGTTCAAGATATTCATGGCCGTCGCCGGCCTGCAGGAAGGCGTGCTGACCTCGACCCACACCGAGGTCTGCACGGGCGGCACGCGGATCTACGGACGCCGCTTTGCCTGTTGGAAGAAGGGGGGCCACGGCAGGGTCGATCTGCACCGTGCCATCGTGTCTTCCTGCAACGTCTTTTTCTACCGCCTGGGCCGAAGACTGGGGATTGAAAGGATTGCCGACAATGCCAAAGCCATGGGATTGGGATACAAGACCGGCATCGATCTGCTTGGCGAAGATCCGGGACTGATTCCCTCCCCCGAATGGAAGCAGCGGATTTACAAAACGGATTGGTATCCCGGAGAGACCATCTCGGTGGCCATCGGCCAGGGCGCCGTTTCCCTGACACCCATTCAACTGGCCCGAGCGCTGGGAGGACTGGGCCTGGGAGGGATCTACAACGTACCGCATGTCGTTCCGGCCGCGGAGCTCAATCGCCTGGGGAAGCGGCTGCCTGCTGCGTTCAAGTCGAATCCCCCTCTCGAATCCCGGACCATTCGCCTCGTCAGTCGCGGTCTCTGGGGCGTCGTCAACGAGTATGGCACCGGCAGGCGGGCTGCCGTGCAGGGATTTGATGTCTGCGGCAAAACGGGGACGGCTCAGGTCATCGGTCGGGAACTACGTGCGCGCTTGAAATCCCGAGACGAAAAATTTCAGGACAACGCCTGGTTTGTGGGCTTCGCTCCCAGAGACTTCCCCGAAATTGCGGCCGCTGTTTTCGTGGAACAGGGAGGGAGTGGCGGTACCACTGCCGCCCCCGTCCTTCAGGCCATGTTCCAGGTCTATTTTGACAAGCACAAGAAGAACCAGCCCCACAGTGAGGGCCGGCCGGAGCACATCGCTCTTTCCCTGCCATCCGGCAGGGCCCGTTAGCCCGCATTTCTCACCAGGGGGCGTGATCATGGCGCGCCCAGCACCGTCTGTACCCTGAAGACTCCAAACAAAGCGCCGCAAGATATTAAGGACAAGCACTTTTCTACCTTATGCTCAGCGTCCTGGTGAGAAATGCCCGTTAGCCCAACTTGCTAAGACAATTCCTGCCATATCTCAAGCAATGTGACTGGGTGCTGCTTTCCCTGGCGCTGGCCATCGCCGCTGTGGGAGTGGCCGAAATCTACAGCGCGACCCAATACGAAGAATCGGAAACCTTTTACGTCAAACAGATCTACTTCGTTTTCTTCGGATTGGCGCTCCTGCCCCTGGTAGTCAGCCTGGACTATCGAATCCTTTCCCAGCAGGTGCCCTATATCTACCTGGGCGCTGTTCTCTTGCTGCTCCTGGCCCTGTTTATTGCCCCGGCCGTACATGGCACCCGTGGATGGATTCCACTGGGCCCCTTCAATTTCCAGCCCGCGGAATTTGCCAAGGTGGCAGTCGTACTGACGCTTGCCCGCTTCCTCGGCGAGACCCGCACCCGATTGCTCACCTTTAACGAAATCATCAAGGCCTGCCTGCTGGTGGGATTGCCCCTGGGATTGATCCTGCTGCAGCCCGACCTTGGTTCGGCCATCACCCTGGTTCCACCGCTCGTCGTCGGTCTTGTGCTCGGAGGTCTCCGGCGGCGGTGGATCTTAATCGGCCTGGTCTTGTCGACCTTGATTACTGCCGCGGGATGGTATAGTCTCAAGCCGTATCAAAAGGAACGGGTTTACACGTTCCTGGAGCCGGAAAGAGACCCTAGCGGCAGGGGTTACCAGGCGATCCAGTCCCGCATAGCCATGGGCTCCGGCGGTCTTCTGGGCAAAGGAATCACTCAGGGAAGTCAGACGGCCCTGGGGTTCCTTCCTGAACGCCATACCGACTTCATATTTTCGGTGGTGGGCGAAGAGTTTGGCTTCGTCGGGTCATTCACCATTCTGGCATTCTACTTTCTGATCATCATGCGTTCGATTCACATCGCACAGACCGCACGCGATAATCTTGGCGTCTTTCTTGCTCTTGGATCGATGAGCGTCCTTTTATTCCATATCCTGGTGAACATCGGAATGGTGGTGGGTCTGGCGCCCATCACGGGCATCCCCCTTCCCCTGCTGAGCTACGGAGGGTCTTCGATGCTCACGACGTTCATTTTGCTGGGATTGATCATGAACGTCGGAATGAGAAGGTACATCTACTAACCCCGGCCAGACTATTCGGTCTCCGGACGCCAATTGGGGCCGCCGCGGATGAAACCCCGCGTTGGCCCTGAGGTTTACCCACGTTTTTTCTGAATATCGCAATCCGGGGCCAGCTCGATCGGGATCATCGAGCGGACCGGGATCAACGAGAAACACCAAAGAGCTTGAACGGTAGTGTTCCCGGCGAGCCAGCCTCGCTCGCCCACGGAAGCCAGGCAAAGGCATGACAACAGGAGTAGATCTGTAATGGGATCGACAGGACTCTCGCTTGAAGAAGGGTCGAATCTGCCTTACCAACCCGGGCATCCGACTCTCTTAAACACACCCTCTGCCCCACCGAACAGCTCCTCAGTGTTTCACCAAGGAGGAGTATCCCATGTCGAAGGAACTCATCGTTTCCGCATCCTCACAAGAAACCAAAGCCGCCATCCTGGAGGGCGGCGAAGTCGTTGAAATCCACATCGAGCGCGAACGGGACAAGGGGATTGTCGGAAGCATCTGCAAGGGTCGAGTGACCAAGGTGCTTCCGGGGATGCAGTCGGCCTTTGTCAATATCGGTCTGGAAAGGGATGCCTTCCTCTATGTCTCTGATTTTTTTGAAGACACGGATGAATATGATCGGATTGTCAGTTCCGCCGAAGAGCGTGTCGCCAAGCTCGACCAGGGCGGCGGTTCCCAACCCTCCGAAGAATCGGCCGGCAGCGGAGAAGACCTGACAGCCACCCGCTTCACCGACCGTCGACTGCGCCCCCGGCGCACCAGACGGGGTCGGTTGCGGGGAAAACGCTCCGAGGCGACTTCTTCGGCGCCTTCTTCAGAGTCCGGCGCCACGGCATCGGTGGACAGGGCACCGGCTCCGGCTCCCGCTCCGTCCCCAGCTCGGGCACCGTCCCCGGCTCCGGTTTCCAGCGAGCCAGGGGGATTATCCTTGCTTCCCGGTGAATCTCTGGCCAAATATGCGGCGGTTTCCGATGGCCTCTCAGAGGTAGAATCCAAGAGCGCCCACCAGGACGCCGGCCAAGCCGAGTCAACTGCTGCAACCAAGACGGCGGTTTCTCCCCTCAAGGGTGGAAGGACCAGACGCCGCCCCAAGCCGGCTCCTGCCGACGGTGG
The DNA here is from genome assembly GCA_965198125.1 of Candidatus Versatilivorator sp. Classification (GTDB taxonomy): domain Bacteria; phylum Acidobacteriota; class Terriglobia; order Versatilivoradales; family Versatilivoraceae; genus Versatilivorator. The sequence goes on from CBDAOQ010000003.1 coordinate 5,929,415, forward strand.
CGGCGGAGATACCTCAGCAGCCATTGCAGCCATTGAGGAAGACCAGACTGCAGACACTGAATCGTTGGATCAGGCCAACGGGGAAGCCGACAGCCTGGCAGTGGAGGCGGCGACCCCGGAAGCCCCCGCCTCGAGTGGCGACTCCGAGCCGGTGTCAGAGGCCTCCGCCGAAGCACCGGCGGAGACGGACACCGTTACGGGAGAGTCCGAGGCTGCTGCAGAGGAGAATCCTCCCAGCCCATTGCAAGCGGAGTCGGAGGGTGAGGAGGAGAGCCGGCAAGCCGAAGCTCCCGTTGCATTGACCGAGCAGTCGTCACAGGCGCCGGATGCCGACCAGGACGCCGGACCCGGCGGAATTCCCGCCACCGAAGCCACCGAGCCTGCCGCAGAAGCCGCGGCGAACGACTCCGGTGCATCTCCTTCCGGAACCGATGACGGGAAACAGGAGGAAGCTGCCGCCGAGTTGAGCGTGCAGGCGCCACAGACGCCGGCCGGCGCCGACCCCGCCGAAAGTTCGGTTCCAGACGCCACCGAGCCTGCCGCAGACCCCGGCGCCGATCACTCCGACCCGATTCAGCCCGAAAATCAAGCGTCGAAAGAGCAGGCTGCCCCCGAATCCGAACCTGAAACAGCCGGGGTCCCTGAAGCACCCTCCGGCCCCGCCCCTCGATCCCGGGCCCCCAACGCCCAGTATCGCAGCCGTCCCAACACACCCAGGTTCTTTCGCCGGTCACCAGACCGCAGGCAGACCCAACATCACGGCCAGGAACGCAAGCGGCGTGAGGCGGCCTCCCCCATGCCCCTGATCGCCGACCTGCTCAAGGAAGGCCAGGAGATCCTGATCCAGATTGCGAAGGAGCCGCTGGGAACCAAGGGGGCGCGCATTACCTCCCATATCGCTCTTCCGGGGCGCTACCTGGTCTACATGCCGACGGTCGAACACATCGGAGTCTCCCGCAAAATCAGCTCCAGCGAGGAGCGCCAGCGGGTCAGGAAAATCATCCAGGACAACCGAGGCGATCTGCCCGGCGGGTTCATCGTTCGTACCGCCGGGGAGTACAAGGGAGAAGACGAATTCAAATCGGACATCGGGTTTCTTCGCGCCCTTTGGACAGAGATCAAGAGTCAGTCCGAGAAAAAGTCCGCCCCTGCCATCATCCATCGTGAACTCAGTCTGGTGCAAAGGATTCTCCGGGACCAGTTCACCAAGGAATTTGCGACCATTCGCGTGGATAACGAGTTGTCGTACGCCTCCATGGTGGAGCTGATCCACCGATTCCAGCCCAGCCTGGTCAATCGGGTCAAGCTTTACACCAGAGACACACCCATATTCGAAGAGTTCGGGGTTCAGACGGAACTGGACAAAGCCCTGCGATCCAAGGTCTGGCTGAAATCGGGGGGCTACATCGTTATCGACCAGGCCGAGGCTCTGGTGGCTATCGACGTGAACACCGGCAAGTACGTGGGCAAGTCGAACAAGCTGGAAGACACCATTGCCAAGACCAACGTCGAGGCAGCCAAGGAGATTGCCCGGCAGTTGCGGCTGCGCGACCTGGGAGGCATTATCGTTTGCGATTTCATCGACATGGAGGACCGCAAGAACCGTCTCAAGGTCACCCAGACGCTGGAGGCGGCTCTAAGGCAGGACAAATCGCCTTCGAAGGTGCTTCAATTCAATGACTTCGGCCTGGTAGCCATTACCCGCAAGCGGGTCAAGCAATCGCTGCTGAAAGTATTGTGCGAGCCCTGCTCCCAGTGTTCCGGGTCCGGAATGGTGAAATCCCCCCAAACCGTCTGTTATGAAATCCAGGGGGAAGCGCGGAAAATGGCCGGCGCCATCGAGGATCGAGAGATGACGTTCCGGGTGCACCCCGTGGTGGCCAAAGCCCTGAAGACCACCGAGGCCTCTGTCATTTCCGAGTTGGAGTCGAGCCTGAAGAAAGACGTGGTGATCAAGAGCGATCCGCTCTTCCCTCAGGATCGCTTTGACATTTTTTGAGATTCCACGAAGGACAAAAAATATCCACGAAGGGGCACGAAGGGACACGAAGAAAAACTAAAAGAAAAATGAGTTTCTTCGCCACCAAGTGGCGGCGGCCGTGGTCCTGAAACTCCAGCAGTTTACTGCTACACTGTGTGTGCATCGTTTCTGCTCCAAGAATCTCGTTAACTTCTTTTTTAAGAGTATTTTAAAAGATTCTGAGAACCGATGCGTCCTGCCCTTGGGTAGAGTCGAGGACTGGCGCGTTGACTGTAGGGTCCGGTGGCTATTCCGTCGCTTTCGCTTCGGGCCTCAGTCCGGCTCCCTTATCACGTTTCCAGTCCCCGCTCTCCGAACCGGACGTGCGGTTTTCCCGCATCTCGGCTCTCCAGTGGGATCATGCGTCTCGCACGCAGGTCCCCGCTCGCATCCGTGGACGACTCCCATGGGTTTGGCACCCGTCCCCTACTCCATCCACGTCCGCTCCCGGAGTGCCGCCAGGCCTGTTGACGCCCTGACGACGCCGTCCTCATCAGACGACCCCTTCACTTTTGCATGTGATGCTTCCGGAGTCTCCGGTCCTTTTACCGGGGTTTCAGGCTTTCGCCACTCCCGGGACCCTTCCCCCTTCGGTCACCGCTCCTCACCTGAGGCTCCTTCCCTCCACCGGCATTACCCGGCTTCTCCAGTACTACGAGCCTCTCCGCCACCCTGCCGGCCCAGCCTCCCCCTCACGGGGTCCCGGTTCGGTGCGTGCCTCACCACCCACAGGGCTTCCCATGTTGCTGCCTCCTTCCCCTTCCATGCGTGCCAGCGTCACTACCCCGGCGGGTCCAAAGGGGTGCCCGCGTCGCTCGCTTCCCCCTCCGTCTTCGGCCTTCCCCATTTCTCAGGTGGGTCGGCCCCCGCATTGCCCGTTTCGAGGCCTGCTCGACGTTCACTCGCGTTCCGGCCCGCATGTTCGCTGAACCGCCTTATGCGGCCCTTTGACACCAGGGTGCTTCAGACCATATCGTTGCCTCCATGATCCGCCCTGGCTGCTACCAACCGGAGCGACAGTTGTTGGACGGGTTTCGCACCCGTTAGAAGAAGGCGCCTTTCCATGGCGCACTGAGAAATTCGGGCTAGTCCCGGGCTGGCGCCAGCCCGGGGTTCCAAATAGCCGCGAATGCGGCGGCAGCACTTAGCCGTGGGCGTAAGCCCATGGAAACGGATGCTCCCAGCCCCTGAGCCCCGTAGGCGGCGGCAGCAATCATCCCCGGGACTGAACAGGGCCGCTCTCTCCCTCCGTTCCGGCCAGCAACGCCTCATAACCTTCCCGAAACGACCCATAGCGAAAGGTGTAGCCCGAACCGACCAGCCGGGTGTTGCGGCACCGCTTGTTGCCCCGGGCGGGCGATCGTCCCTCGGAGGGCATCAGGGGAGGGGCCGGGACATCCAAACGATCGGCGATCCAGCCCAAGACCTGACATTGCTCGGCGGGCTCTTGGTCTACCAGCAGGTAGAGGGACCGCGGGTTGTCGAGCCCCATCAAATGGGCCAGCGCTCCCGCGCAGTCATCTCGATGAATATGGTTCAGATAGCGGGGCGGGCCTTCATAACAGCAAGCCTCCCCTCGCCGGACGCTGTCGATCAGCCGGTGCCGGCCCGGCCCATAGATGCCTCCGACTCGAAGAACCGTGCCTGCGATCGGACCTTGCAACAGCAACTGCTCGCCGGCTCTGAGCAAGCGCCCCCTGAAGTGGCTGGCCGCGGCCGGCGAATCCTCGTCCACCCATTCCCCGCCGGACTGGCCGTAGACTGCCGTGCTGGAGGTGAAAAAAAGGCGGCGAACGGGAGGGTTCTGGCTTTGCAGGACTCCAATCAGGTTGCCCAGGCCCTGGAGGTAGGCCGACCGGTAGCCTGACTCCGAGCGATGATCGGCCCCCGCCGTGTAGAACACCACGTCGAAGGGGCCCGGCAGGTTCCCCAGCGTTTCGGGCCGGGTGAGATCGGCGCTGAACCCGCACAGCCCCGGCGGCAACTGTCCCCGACCCCGCCGCAATCCGCATACGAAATGACCCTCCTGAACCAGGCGCAGACCCAGCGCCTGCCCCAGATAGCCGCAACCGGCGATGAGTACGCGAGCCATCGAGTCCGATTCCCCCCGGATGCCCGCCGGCGCCCCGCCGCCGGGAAACCTGGAACGGTTGGATCTTTTTCGGCCGCGGGGCTGCGCCTGCCCCACCCACCCGACGGAACCCCTTTGGACCGCGGCGCTCCGGTCACACCGCCCGATAGGAGTACAGCCTGGCCGAATTGGGGGCCAGCGGGACCGAGAGCCCGCCATGCATCAATTCATTTCCCGACAGGGTCCGGCTTTCTCCCGTGCCCTCGTCCCGCACGCGATAACGACGGCCGCCATCCATGGATTGCAGGAAAATGGATTGGCGAGGCCGCCGCCCGAGATAGCGGAAGACGAAAACCACACCTTCCCGGGAGCCGTCGCAAAACTGGGCGGCGTCCCAATCGGCTTCACTGTTGGGCACGGTCAACAACCGATAGAAGTCCTTCACCAGCAGCGGCCGGATCCTCTTGTAGACCCCGACCCAGTGCTTGGCGCGCCGCGCCGCTTCAGGCGGCCAGTTGGCCAGCCCGCCATGCAGCAGCAGCTGCCCGGTCATGCGGCTCAGAAAGGCCAGGTCCGAGAAGCCGGCATCCAGACCATGGTCTCGACCATCCCGTCCCGGTCCCACCGCCAGGCCCATGTAGTTGGCCGGCAAGAAGGTATTGGCTCCCAACTGGATCATGCGGCAGGAATGGGGGTGCCCGCTCATGTCGTTGGCCCAGGCGCAGTGGTGGCGCCTCAGGCTGCCCAGATCGATGGAGTTGCCGCCCCCGGCGTTCAGCTCCAGCATCAAGCGGGGGTGCCTGCGGGTCAGGGTTTCCCACACCCGATAGAGCCCGCGGACGTGAGCGAAGCGGGTCTTGCCGTCGTTGTCCACCAGATCCCAGTGGAAGGATTCCTCACCCCGCATGGGATCGGTGTAGAAATCGGCCCGGATGTAGCGCAGGTCGTATCGCTCGACGAAGCGGCCGATGAGGTCGATCCAGTGGTCGCAGGCTTCGGGGGAGCTGAAATTGTACTTGAGGGGATGGAACCCCTCGGGAAGCCGGTAGAAGAATTCGGGATGTTCCCGGGCCAGATTGGTCCAGGGAAAAGCCACGGCCTCGAAGTAGAGCCCCATGCCCATGCCCTTGGAGCGAACATAATCGGCAAAAGGCTCCATCCCCCGGGGAAACTTCTCGGGGTCCACCTCCCAGTTGCCCCTGCCTTTGGAATGCCCTCCCTTGTACCAGTCGGCGTCCACGCAGAACATCTCCACTCCGGCGTCGGCCGCCGCATCCACCTGGCGGCGGAGTTCCTCTTCGGTGTAGGTCACGCTGATGCCGGGCCAGAGCGTGTAGGCCACGGCCGGCAGCGTGGGTTTTCCCCGGTAGTCGGGCGTCAGGCGCTGGTGAATGTAGCGGCGCAGGGCGTTGGAACCCGACTCGAAGCCCTTCTCGAAAAAGCCCAGATGGACCACCGGCAGGTCCAGGCTCTCCCCCGGGTTCAGGATCAGATTCCGGATCAGGGGACCGACTTCAATGCGCAGGTCGCTGGGAGAACCGTCGAAGGCGACGCGGGCCTGCCAGAAGGTGGACCACTCCAGACCGAAGAAGATCCCGGGCTGGTCCGAGTCGGGGCCCTGGCTGACCATGAACAGGGGAAGATCCTGGGAGGAGGATCCGGTCCAGCGTTCTCCGAAGCCCCGTTGCTTGACGGGGACCGCTACCTCACAGGAGCCGGTGGGGCACCCGGTCAGGTTCCGGTGGCTGGCAAACTCCACCGGGCGATAGTGAAACGGTTCGATCCAGCGGGGACGAAAGGCATCCGAGGGAAATTCGCGGGCGTGGGGAAAGTAGGAGGCGCTGCCGGCGCCGGAACAGCTCATGATTCGGGAGCCGGTGACCCCGCCCAGCTGCAGAAACAGGGAATAGAGGCGGGTCAGGGGCATGGAACGGCGATCGGAGGTGTTGGTCAGCTTCACCCGGTATTCAGCCGCTCGGAAGGTCCTATCCAACCGCAGGCTGCCGGCAGCCTCGAGTCCCTCCTCGGAGCGGTAGCGAAACTGCCACAGATCTGCGGTCTCTGACTCCAGGGATTCCAGTTCCCAGGCCAGCATCTCTCCATTCCGCTCCATGGCGAATCCCGGACCCGGTTTCAGCGACACCCCCTGGGGAGCCAGCTCACCCATGACTTCCACCAGGCTTGCCGGAGGCCGGGACTGCGAGCCGGCAGTCGCCGCTCCGGCTCCGACCCAAGAGGGTACGGCAGCCATGGCCGCGGTGCTGCTCAGGAATTGACGGCGGTTGATCCCCTTCAGTGATGTTTCCATTGTCGTTCCCCCCCCTCGTTCCTCCTGGAGGCGGCATCATACCACGCCGCGCCCGCTCCACCCGCGGGCTGGTACTATGCCGTCAAGCGTTCGAACAACGCCGCCAACAAGGTAAAAAGAGTTATCCACGAAGAGATCCACGAAGATCCGCGACGGGGTAAAAAGAGTTATCCACTAAGGGCCACGAAGAACGACGAAGGGCCACTAAGGGGTTGGCGGAAGCTCAAGAGGGTCTGCCAAGGATCGCCAAGGGGACAGGGGACATCCACGAAGAACTCCAAGGGGTTGGAAGAGACTCGAAAGGGGTCCGTAAAGGACCACGAAGGGGTTTGGCGTCTGTTCCCGATGTTAATGATCGCTCCTCTCTTGAGGGGCAAAAGCGATGACGTCTAGATGACGACCACCCGGGAGCGCGGGCGTCCCGCCCGCACAAATCCTGGCACAACTTCGCCCTTCTCCCGCACGGGGATCCACCGGCAACGGCGCCACGCCTCTCCTTCGACCCGACCGTTGCGGTTCCCGCCGACGTGGTGGCTGCCTGCAAAGTCGCGCTGATGCTCAGCAACCCCCATAAGGAACAAGGATGCGGGCGGGACGCCCGCGCTCCCAGGCCCATCACTCCCCCCTTGAGCGGGAGTCGCAGAAGCCGAGCCGTCGGGCGAAGGCTGATGCGGTGGGGGGTGAACGCCGACCCACGTCTTCCAAAAAAGAAATCCACGAAGGGGCACGGAGGACTACGAAGGGCCACTAAGGGCTCTGGCGCCACTTGCAACGGGTTGCCCTGTTCAAGAACCCTCATCTGCCATCCATGTCCTAACTTCGATTCTTGTTTTACATGGATCAACAGGATGGACAGGATGAAGAATCAGGCGATTCTGTCTATCCTGCCTATCCATGTTTCTTTCAATAATTGCCGCCACCGGCTCCAGCGGTTTTCTCCAGCCGAGTTGAGAAGACGGCGACGCCACTTCTCTCCCACCCGCCGTTGCCCCAACGATTCTCAAGCTAATAATCCCCCGGGCGCCAGCCCGGGGTTCGAGTGGAGCCGCGAATGCGGCGGCAGCACTTAGCCGTGGGCGTGAGCCCATGGAAAAAGCAACTCCCCCGAGCCGCGTAGGCGGCGACAGCAACCCTCCCTGGTGTTCGATCGCAAACAAGCCCGGGCGCGCCCGGCGCAATCTGTACCCTGAAAGCTCTCCAAAAAAAGTCGCTGGATGTCCGGCAGATGAACTCCATCTGGTAAACTGGGGGTGCCCCGCGGCCAAGCCTGCGGAACCATTTCGATTGCCATGTGCCATGGGAGAAAAGAGAGACGTGCTCAAACAAAAAGATCGCATCGTTGAGACCGATTGGGCCGGGCTGAGCCTGGGGGAGCGCATCCGGCACTTGGAGGTGGAAGGCTACCTGGTCCTGCCCGGGCTGCTGGACTCGGCCCACATCCAGCGGCTTCAGGCCGAGACCAGCAAGTTCGAGACCTTCCACGTCGACTACAGCGTTCATCAGAGGGGATGCCAGGATATCCAGTTCTGGGGCGGACCCATCACCGAACTGATCCCCCATCCGCCGACCATTGACTTCCTAAAGGCTCTGTGCGGCCCGGATCTGATCTTCATGAGCTACGACTATGCCCGCTCCGAGCCCGGTCATCCCGGCATCAGCCTGCACTGCGACGGGCAGCCCTGGGGGTCGGAGATTTTCGGCTACGAGCAGAGCTGCCCCCGCCTGATTCGAGTGCTCTACTACCTGCAGGACCTCACCCCCGAGGTGTCGGCCTTCAAGGTGGTGCCGCGCTCCCATCTGAGCTTTCATCACGACGGCAATCCCTACCTCCGCTATGAGGAGCATCCCGAGCAGGTCATGGTCACCTGCCGGGCAGGCTCGGCGGTGTTGATCAACCAGAACGTCTTTCACGGGAACTACCCCAACATCGGCGCCTATGCCCGGGAGATGCTGGGACTCGCCTACCGCCCCTCCTGGGCCGGACCCAGCGGCCAGGTCAAGCAGTGGGATCCGGAGCAACTGGCCAAGGTGCCCCCGGCCGTAGGGGAGCTCATGGGCGATCCCAACACCCGCATCTGGCACTTCGAGGGCGGGAACAAGCCCCCCAACATGGCCAAGGAGGGGCCCGGCGTCGATGCCAGCCGCTGGGAGCGGTCCGGCTGAGCGCCTGCCGACGGCCAAAGCTTGAACCCCTGGAGGATCCATGGCAGCCACCTGCCCGAAATGCCTCGAAGAGTTGCCTCGCCAACTGCTTTGGAAGGGATTGAAATCGGGTACCCTGGACAAGGCCGAGATCACATGCCCCCAATGCCGGCAAGTGCTCCGCATCACACCCAAGAGTCTCGCAACCATCCTGGCGCTGGCCATCCTGCCCGATTTGCCGATAACCCTTTGGGTCATCTTTTCCCTGGCCCCGCGTCCACTCGAAATCGTCATCCTGGTTGTCCTGGTTCTGATACCCCTGACCTTCGCCCTGCTGATTGTTTTCTACCTGAAGCTGGCCCGGTTTCGAGAAAAGCCCTCAACCACCTCCATCAGGGGTTGACCGGCAAGGGGCTCACCGCCGCTTCCCCGCCCCCGAGAAACCACGGGGGCCATGCACTCGATTGCGCTCTGGAGTCTTGATCCCATGAACAACAAAGCATCGGCTCCGCTGCTCGTCCTCCTGATCGCCCTGTCGGCCATTGCGGCCGGAACCGATCAGGCGGAAAGCGAGCGGCAGTGGCTCAGTATGAGCGGCCCTGCCGTCAAGACCCTGGAGGCTCTGCAGGCACACAACGCCGGCCTGCCGCCCCCGGCCAAGGCCCGTGACACCGGGCTGCGGCTTCGGGTGCTGACCTTCAACATTCACAACTTCAGAGGCTATCCGGAGGACCTTGGGACGGCCCGCTGGAAGAGCCACCCCCAAGACAAGCTGGATATCCAGCTCAGAACCCTGGGGATGCTGGACGCCCACCTGGCGTCCCTGCAGGAATGCGGCTATGACAAGCCCCTGCAGCTCCGGATGATCGACCGGCTGGGGTACCTGGCCAGCTTCTTCCCGGCTTCCCACCACAAGCACTGCGCCGGCGCCACCTTGAGCCGATACCCGCTGCTGGACAGCCTGAATCTGACCTTCCTGGAGATGGGAGGCCAGGTGGTCGTGAAGCGGTTTCTGGGCCGTTCTCTGGTTCGCCTGCCGGGGGGACAGGAGATCCTGATCTACGGAGGACACTACGATCCGGCCCCCGAGGCCGAGATGGACCTCATCGAGGAGGTCTGCCGACTGGACCGCGCGTTGAAACGCCCCATGATCTGGATGGGCGACTGGAACATCCAGCGGACCCACGTCCTATACAAGCGTTTCCGCAGGATGGGCCTGGTGGATGGATTTGTCCACCTGGGCCTGCCTCATACCACCACCAGCCTCAAGGGAGACCGCACCCGGGGCGGCATCGACTACATCTTCTGCACCCCGGACATCGCCGACCGCCTCGAGTCCATCGAGGTGGTGGCTCGCGGGGCGGCCGCCCTCGACCCCAACGACCCGGAAAGCATTGCCGCCAGCGACCACCTCCCCGTGTTGGCCGTGTTTCGGTTTTAGCCCGGATTGCTCACCAAGGGTAGGACGCATCGGTTCTAGGAATCTGTCAACATATTCTTAATAAATAAGTTAACTAGATTCTTGCAGCAGAAACGACGCGCACACAGTGTAACGGTAAACCGCTGGAGTTTGAGGGCCATTGTTCCCGCCGCCGCTTGGTGGCGAAGAACCTCATTTTGCCTTTAGTCTTTCTTCGTGTGTCTTCGTGGTCCTTCGTGCCCCTTCGTGGATATCTTTTTTCCCTGCTTCTCGGTCTGAGGCGAAGCCTCGCTCATCGCTTCGAATCTGAAACGCGTACAACTTGGCCTGCTTCAAGGTGAACTTGAGTTGCACCACCCTGCCGCGCAGTCGCTTCAGGTCGGGAAACCGCTTCCAGCCAGGCCGAAGCCGCAATTCATCCACCCCGGCGTATCGCTTCGCCTCATCGCGCCCGAAGCCTTCAATGGCCCCCCGATTGGGGTCGAGCACTTCGACGCGGAATTCTCCACGCCGCGCATCCACATTGACTTCAAGATGATCTTCCTCCAATCGAAACGGCTTGGTGACCAGCGCGCCCCCGTCTTCGGCGGCAGCCAGGGCGACCCATCGATCCAGCGGCAGCGTGGCTAATCCGATGACATTCTGTCGCTTCGAACACCAGTGGCGTTCATTGCCGGCGCCGTAATAGATCCAATGACGGTCCTTCCAGGTCACAACCTGAGAAGCCGGCATGATCATGTCCTTATCGAAGGATCCCTCCGGACCCCGCCGGATCATGGGCTTGGCGTCATAGACCCAGCCAAGGTCCCAGTCTTCGCCATCCCGGCTGGTCGCAATGTAGAAGTTCATGATGTCCCGCCGGTGGCGGGTGCGGTAGTCGGGCTTGCCGGCGTAGGGCGGCGGAATCGCCCTGGGCGGAAACTCGTAGACACTCATCAGGGCGAAATGCAGCCCTTGGTAAATCCAGTCGGTCAGCCCGTAGATCTGGCGCCGCCATCGCTCACTCTCTCCCTCACGGTCGAATTTCCAGCTTCTCACCGTCGTCCAGCCGGTGGGGTCGGCCTTCACGTCGGGGTTGACCATGGAGCGGTTGCCCCGCCACTCATTGACGTCATCGTCTCCGAAGTCGCTACGCGTGTAGAGACGGTATACCCGCGCCAGTGGATCCCACAGGATCTGGTTGTGGGTGTCGGCCGCCCTGCCGGTGACCGGTTGCCCATCGTTATAGCTGCTCCAGTGAATGCCGTCTGCCGAGTGGGCCAGGGCGGCCCTGACTCCAGGACCATAGTAGGCCGCCTTGTAACGGTGGCGCGGGTCGGTCTCATGGGAATCGATGAAGACACTCATGTGCCCCCTGGCGTCGAAGATAATGTTCGACTTGCCGTCCGAAGAGACAGGAGGTCTGGTCCAACGGATGCCGTCCTCGGACTCCGCATAGCCGATCCCCTTCTCCTCCCCGGCCGCGTACCACATCTGAAACCTGTCGTCCGGCTGGTCCCGCAGAACCGTCAAGTAACCGCCAAACGCCGAGGGGTCATCCCAGCGCCGGTCCGGCAGCAGCACCGGGCGGGGGTGTTTGACCACCTCCCCAAGCTGACGTTCGAGCCGTGAGGTAGAAGCCACAATATAATCATCGACCAGCAATTGCTTTCGCTGGCCAATGACCAGAGGAGGATCAGGAGCAAGCATCATTTGGATGGAGCAGAAGACCAGCGCAAGGGAAACCAGGACGCTCTTGAAAGAAAGAACTCTCGGCCTGTTCCTCTGAAGCTTGGCGATGTTCACAGCAGCGTCTCCATAACAACCACCTGGGAGCGCGGGCGTCCCGCCCGCACAAGGCTGGCACAGCTTCACCTATCTCCACCACTTCGATCAACCCGGAAAGGCACCGTTCCCGGACCGCTGTGTAAAGGATGTTTCCGGTTTGTTCCCCATTATCACTCCCACTTGAGGCGGAGCCGCATGAGATGACGACCTCCTGGGAGCGCGGGCGTCCCGCCCGCACAATACCTAGCGCAGCTACGCCTGTCTCCCCCACGTCGATCAACCGGGTACGACGCCGTTCCCGGATCCCTGTGCAAAGGATGTTTCCGGCGCGCTTCCCCGCTCAGTCACTTGACAATATCACTGCATTCTGAAAAATGTTCCCCCATGAGACACCGAACTCTCCTCGCTATTCTCCTTGGCGCACTGGTCTTCACCATTGCCGTCTCCCCCGGCCAGGCCCAAACCCTCGAAAGCCGTGAGGACCCGTCGCTCGACTATCCGATCGAGGTGCTGGAAGCCGACCCCTACTGGCAGCCGGCCGGCAAGTGGGCGCTGGATTCGCCCCTGACCACCATGGGAGCCATGCGAGCCGTCTATCGCAAGCTGGGAACCCTGCCCGCTCAGCGGCTGCGGTTGCCAGTTCCCAACTCGCCCTGGAAGCTGACGGGGCGAGTCAGCCGGACGGGCGACGGTACCCTTTACGCCGCCTTCGGCCGCTACCTCTACCACTCCACCGACAAGGGCCGAAGCTGGCAGGGAAGGAAGCTCGACAACCTTGCCGGCGCCCGGGAGGGCCAACCGGTCAGCACCGGCGCCTTCGGAAACAACGACCAGTCCCTCTTTCTGGCCCACGCTCACCGGGGGCTGCCCCCCATCGACCCCGAGTCAGAGCATCCGTCCTACCCGGTCGTCATCTCCCGATCCAGCGACGGCGGCCGGACCTGGCAAGCCAGCGCTCCCCTGAAACATCCCTTCAAGAAGACCGGGGGCGATGGGAACCACATCGTCAGCCTGGGCGGAGGCGAACTGCTGCTCAACATGGACGGATACGGAGGACCGCTGGACCCCAACGTCCAGGAACAGGGCAGCATGGTGATCTTCCGCAGCACCGACGCCGGAAAAACCTGGAAGCTGGACTCCATCCTGCCCCGGATCGCCGAAACCGGCTTTTTGCACCTGGGCGGGCGGCGGATGCTGGCAGCCTTTCGCAACGAAAGCGGGAAACACGACAAGAAGACGGTGCAGCTGGCCAACTCGGAGGATGGGGGACGCACCTGGCACAGCCATCGCCCCCTCACCCGCATCTACGGCCAGGCTCACGGGGACCTGGCCGCCCTGCCGGGAGGAGGCGTGGTGGCCACCTTCGAGAACCGCTACCCCTACGCCGATGGGGGCGCCATGCTGGCCCGGGTCAGTTGGGACGGAGGCCAAATCTGGGAGCCCGAACTCTACAAGCTCACCCGGGGCCACGGCTATTCCGGCTCGGTGGTGCTGAAGGACGGCACCATAGTCACCCTGGCCGGCGACGGCCAGCTCAGCCGGGTGGGCCGCCCCACCGGCCGCCGTTACACCCTGCAGGCCGTCCGCTGGAAACCCTGGCCGAAGGGGAAGAAGGGTGGGGAGTAGTTAGGCCGCCCAATCCTTTCCGATTCCTGCAGCCATCCCCTAATGGGGGCACATCCCGTGACCCTGCTAGCCGTCGCCGCCGCAATAGGCCTCCTCGCGGCTCTCCTGGTAACCCACACCATGACCGACTGAAATACGGAAATAGCCCCTTTGAACACAATAGTAGTGTACACTATAAAAGTGTGGCTGCGACAGTAAGGAGGCAATCGTGAAAAACATTACCTTGAGCGCCGACGAGAATCTGATTGAAGCCGCGCGACAACGGGCCGTGTCGGAGCACACGACCTTGAACGAGCAATTTCGGTTGTGGCTCAACAACTACGTTCAGCGCGAGCAGCAGGCTGCCGAGGCCATGAGAGTCATGCGTGAGTTGCAAGGCAAGTTGCGCGTTGGACGCAAGTTGACGCGGGATGAAATGAATGAGCGTTGAAAACTTCATAGACACCAACGTCTTCGTGTACCAGCTTGAGCGACTTGATACCCGCAAGGCCGCAATTGCAGAACACTTGATCCAGCATGGGATAGTGAGCGGAACCGCATGTATTAGTTCTCAGGTTGTCCAAGAATGTCTCAACACGGCGATTCGCAAGGCGGAAATAAAGTTGACCAGATATGAGATGGAAAAGTATCTGCAATCTGTGCTCGCGCCTTTGTTAAGGATTCAGCCGAGTCTTCGCCTCTACCGGTCATCCCTGGACATCCAGTCGCGCTATCAGTTCAGCTTCTACGACAGCCTGATCGTTGCCGCCGCGCTCGAAGCGGGCTGTAAAACCCTCTACAGCGAAGACCTGCGGCACGGACAGCAAATTGAAGGAGTCACCATCACAAACCCGTTCAGGACATGAGCTTACTGTTGGCGAAAACTCCAAAAACCGGCAAATCCAAAGTCGTCGCAACCATCACCCACGGCAAGGCCAAACGCACCAAAATCCCCGGGGCCGAGCACCAGGCGGTGATTGCGGAGGACGACCGCAATCCCATCCAGGTCGCCTATGAGCGCCGCAACCTCGACCCGCAACTCGTCTGGCGCGGCAAGGACCACCAGGACTGGTCGGATCCGGGGTGCAGGGGCCGCCTCTATTCATCCAGGAGAAGGTGAATCCGAAGGTGCTGATCGACGACCTGCCGCAGCGGAGCAAGGAGACGGAGATCATCCCCTCACCCGCATCTACGGCCAGGCTCACGGGGATCTGGCCGCCCTGCCGGGAGGAGGCGTGGTGGCTACCTTCGAGAACCGCTATCCCTACGCCGACGGGGGCGCCATGCTGGCCCGGGTCAGTTGGGACGGAGGCCAAACCTGGGAACCCGAACTCTACAAGCTCACCCGGGGCCACGGCTATTCCGGCTCGGTGGTGCTGAAGGACGGCACCATAGTCACCCTGGCCGGCGACGGCCAACTCAGCCGGGCGGGCCGCCCCACCGGCCGCCGCTACACCCTGCAGGCCGTCCGCTGGAAACCCTGGCCGAAGGGGAAGAAGGGTGGGGAGTAGTTAGGCATCCCGAGCCTTTCCGATACCTGCAGCCATCCCCTAATTGAGCCCGCATCCCGTGACCCTGCTTGCCGTCGCCGCTACCGTCTCCATGGCGCTTGTGCTTGGCGCACTGTGGGCGCTCTACGGTCGCCTCGGTGACCGTACCGAAGGGTTTGTCCTCGCCGCAGGCGGCGGGGCACTGATGTTCTCTGCAGTTCTCGAACTGATCGTGCCCGCTCAGGAATTCATAAGCCTGACCGCGACGGGGGTGGCGCTGATGATCGGAGCGGCGACTTTCGCCCTCATCGACTATCTCATTGACAAGCGTTGGGGCGATGAGGGCGGCATCGGCCTTCTGGCCGCGGCCACCCTGGACGGCGTGCCGGAGAATCTCGCACTGGGTGTGGCTCTGATCGGCGCCGGCTTCTGGGACGTCTCGGGCCTCGCCGCAGCCATCTTCCTCTCCAACGTGCCCGAAGGCGCGAGCGGCGCCAAGGGCATGCGTGCAATCGGCTGGCCGCGCGGCCGGATATTTGCGATCTGGTTCGGCACGGCGCTGTTCCTGGTCGTGGCAGCGGTGGCCGGGAACCTGCTGTTTCGCCACGCGCCGCAAGAGTATCTGGTGCTGATGCGCGTCTTCGCGGGCGGTGCAATCATCGCAGCCCTCGCCACCGAGATCTTCCCCAAAGCCTACCGCCGAGACCACCAAATGGCCGGCATCGCGACCGCCCTAGCGCAAGTTTACCGCCTATTTTTCAAAGTACTATATTCCCCAGTGGTTTACGACCGATTTTTGTATGACCTAACTATCCATATAGCGTTTCAGATCAAGAGCCTCGTAGAGGGCGCGTTGGTCCTTGCTCAGGGTCGAGACAACTCTCTGCAGACGGGGCTTGCCATGACTGCCGTGGGGAGGATGGAGCAGTCCGACCTCGCGGATTTCGCCGAGTTGCTCGAACAGGGAGTCGAGCGAGCGTGGCAGGCCATGGCGGCGCAGGTCGCGCTGCAGCAAACTGGTCAGCAACAGCGCCAGCACGCAGCAGAACACGTGGACCTCGATCTTCTGATCGGTCCAGTGGTACTGGGGGCGCAGGGCGATGCGGTGAGGCCGCTTCATCTGGCGGAAGGCGCCTTCGATGTGGTGCTGGGCGCGATAGCCGCGCACGATGTCGGCGTCGCTCCAGTGGTGGTTGTCGGTGAACAGGAGCGTCTTGCCGAGCAGGGTCGCCTGCAGGTCCTGCCAAGCCGCCTGGTTGAAGTCGTAGGCGAGCGTAGGAAGGTCGTCCTCCTCTCCGATCTGGACCGAGAAGAGGTCGCGCATGTGGCGAGCGCGCAGCCAGCCGTTGACTTTCCGGGTCACGCCCTGGAGGCTGGGAGGGCGGCCGCCTGAGACCTTTCCGTCGCGCCAACGCCTGAGTTGTGCGGCCAGATCGGACAAGTGTCGGTTGCGCTTGGCGATCAAACGCCGCAAGGTTTCGGTCTGGGCCGCGTAGAGGTTCTGGTTGTAGGTGACGAGGACGGTGCGTTCGGTGCCGTAGATCGTGCGGGTGGCACGCCGGGCGCGGACGCCGGGCAGGCCGTCGGGGGCGAGGTCGCGCAGTTGGTGGGGAGGGGTGGCGAGCAGATCGGGGTAGTGGGTGGGGACCAGCGAGCCGATGAAGTGGAAGGGGCTGGCCTCGACGGCGGCGAGATTGGCCTTGGAGTTGTTGCCCTTGTCGAAGACCAGGGTGATGGATTGGAGCGAGTCGGTGATGGCGCGGCAGCGCTCGGTGAGCCGGCTGCAGAGATCCTGAAAGGTGGGGGCGTCGGGACGGTTGCCGGGATAGGTGGCGTGCAGCAGGGGCAGGTGGGAGTCGGCGGAGACCAGCAGGGCCAGGCCGACGATGCGCAGGGAGGCGCGGCCCTCCTTGCTGTGGCCGCGCTGGGCGAGGGTGGATTGGTCGTTGAAGGTGTCGATGAAGGTGAAGAAGTTGGTGGCGTCGAACAGCAGGTGGCGCAGGTCGACCCGGAAGTCGCGGACCATGGCGGCGACCAGATCGCGTTCAATGGCTTGGATAGCGTCTGGGGAGACACGGTCCATGTTGTCCCAGAAGCGTTGGCTGGACAGCTGGGAGGGTTGGATGGGGAGGAGTCGGTCCAGGACGGTGCGCTGGAACCAGGGGGCGAGGGCGGACTTGGAGCAAGGGTCGAGGCAGCGGTTGAGGACGGCGACCAGCAGGTAGGTGCCGACCGAGGGGCCGGGGCCGCGTTTGGGGAGGTGGCGGTCGATGATCTCGGCGAGGCGCAAGCGGCGGGCGAGGTCGACGAGGGCGGCGACGGCGCCGAAGTCACGGACGGTGGCTTGGGGCTTGGGGGCGGAGGCGGCCTGTTGGAGTTTGGCGACGATGTCGTCGGCGCGGCCGAGGTAGACTTGGCGGACGATTTTGGGCTTGCCGTTGACCCGTTGGGACTCGCGGGCGTAATAGTAGGCGTTGCCACGGATGATCTTTTTGACGAGGCTGGCCATAAGTTAGGGCATACGATAGCATGGGATGGAGATCGGATTCAAACAGTATTGCATTATTTATAAATGACATAAGAAAGAGATCACGGGTCAACTGACGGCCAACAAATGTTAGGTCATACAAAAACCGGAGCGGATCCTGCCGGCGAATCCACCGGACAGGAAGGCTTAACCCTTTATGGAACAATGTTTTACAGAGACGAAACCGCTAGTGGCTTAGCGTGATTTACCGCTCTCTCCGATCCGAAGGCGGTAAAGTTGCGCTAGCCCATCTTTAACACGGCTTCCGAGTACACGCTTATTATCAACAGGTTACAAAGGCAGAAACGCGCAAGTGGCACTACAAACGCGTTGAAACCGGCGATATGGGGGGGGGATCAGACGATCATCTTGCGGACCCCTCCGGGAGCGGGATCGATGCCCAAGGCGTCGTAGATGGCCTTCTGATCGGTTTCTGCCCGCGTGGCCTTGCGTACGTGCAAGGTCCGCCCGTCCCCACGCCGGAAGGTCACCGTGACCCGCTGCTGTCCTTCCAGGATGCGCCGCAGCGTGGTCCAACTGGAGGCCTCGCCCCGCTGCTTGAGGCGTTTGCGGATGACCTGCACCAGTTGATAGGCGATGACGGTCAGGAACAGGTGGCCTTCCGACCGCACCGGCTTGTGATGATAGATGGGGCGCAGGCCCAGCTCGGACTTCAGGGAGCGAAACACCGCTTCCACGTCGGTCAGAGTGGTGTAGGTGCGCCACAGGCTTTCCTCATCCCAGTCGGTCTGGTTGCTGCGCAGGCAGTAGACCCCCGGATGAGTGACCATCGAGCCCTGGCGGGGCTGACGCTTCCAGGTCAGGGCCGTTGCCTTGCGGCCGCTCTCGTTGGTGAGGACCTCGATGGTGTAGTGTTGAGCCACCCCGCGACTCTGCTCCTTCAACCGCCCGATCCGTTCCCGGACCTTCTCGATGCCCTTGTGAGCCCGCGGCCGTGAGAGCCCCTCGGAGATTCGGGCGAGCCCCTGCTCGAAGCGCCGGCTGAAACGCTCGACAATACCCCGTTCCTTGTGAGCCCGCTCCTCGGAACGGCAGTAGAGACGCACTTCCCCCCCGTCCTCTGAGACCTCCTTGTGGAGCTGTAACCTGGCCTTGGAAGCGGTCTCCAAGGTCAGGGCCAGTTCGGGGTCGAACTGCCGGTGGCCTTGGCGGCTGGCCACCACATAGCGGTACCCTTCCTCCCTCAACCACTGGATGCGATCCTCGGTCGCCACCCCCCGATCCATCACCACCAGGGCCCCCCGGGGCGCCTCGAGCGCCCCCAGCATCCCCGCCAGGGTGCGGGGCTCATCCACCCGGCCGGCAAAGACCTGCGAGCGGCGCACAAACCCGGCCCCGTCCAGCACCAACCCCAGGGTCAGCAGGGGACAGTCGCTGCGCTTCTCCTTCGAGTGCCCCCGCTGGGCCTTGGGTTGACGGCGGGCCGCCCCTTCGAAGAAAGTGTTGGTCAGATCGAACAGGGTGACGGTCGGCTCGAGATCGAACAGACCCATGGCCCGGGTGAACAGGTGGGCCTCAATGGCCTGGCGGTGTCTCATCAGGGCGTCTGAGGCGCGATACATCTGCATCAGACTCAGGGTCTGAAAGTCAAAGTCCAGCAACTCGCCCAAACCGCTGCGCCGGCCGAGCCAGCCCCAGGTGGCCCGTTCCGAGCCGGGACGGGCCAGACGGCCCACAATAGCCCCCACCGCCGCCGCCCGCATCGGTCCGTTCAGCCCCAACTCACCCAGCAACTCCACCAACCCCAACTGCTCCAGCGCCCACCGGCCCACCTGCTCCACCCCGACGCTGCGCGGACGGGTCAACTCCACCGAATCCACCGCCACCGTCTGCAGGTCTTCTGAAGAGGCCTCCCCAGCGGTGCCGGTCACGTCGGCTTCCCCCTCGAGCAAGCGCTGGGCCATGCGTTGGGCTTCCTCCTCCAACGGGGCCGAACCCTCCTGGATCAAGGGCAACTGACCGCTGAGGATCTCGTCCAGACGGCGGCACAGCAGGGGCCAGTCATGGCGGGGGATGGAGAAGTGGCGACCGAGGTTGAGCAGGGTCTGCTGGCGGACCTTGCCTGAGACGCGATGGGAGCGAACGAGGCGGTGGGTGAAGTAGGTCTGACCGGAGGGAGTGGAGCGGGTCTGGGTGCGGCGGATGAACATGGGAGGGACCCTAACAGAGGGGGCCGAGGGGGTCAAGCCCCTCCCATACGATTATGGCACTACTTCAGCTTCTCCGACCAAGAATCAACAACTTACAGGTGATTTTAGGCCAAAATGGGGGTAAAATCCCCCCAATCGCCCGTTCCTGGTAGAGTCGAGGGGAGGCGCGTTCTGCCTTAGATCGAGGGAGTAGCTGTTGCCGGCGGCTTTCGCCTTGTGCCGGTGCCTCAATCTCTTTCTTAGCAGCGTTTCCTCACCCCCGCTCGTCAAACCGGACGTGCGGTTTTCCCGCATCCGGCTTTCAGTCGAGATCATGCCTTCGCCCACGGAAAGCCCTGGGGCTTCGACGCCAGGCAAGTGAGACCATAGCTTTCCCGCAGTCTCTCGTCCGAGAAGCGCACATACCCCCCGGACCTCACCTTGTGCTTCCGACAGAGCCACTGACGCAGCCGCTTGACGGCGTGTCGGTCGATCGCGTGGTAGGCCGGGCTGACCTGCCCCAGGCAGAAGTAGTTCGCCCACCCGGTCATTGCCCGGTTCAGGTGTTCTACCATCTCTGCTCGGAGCAGCTTCCCGTTCCTCGGCGCCGTCCACTCGCTGATCTTGCGGCAGATGCTTTCGACGCTCGCCTTGCTGGGTCGAGTGCCGATGTAGGCTCCTTTCCCCATGGGGCGATAGTTGCGTCCGATGCGATATCCCAGAAACTCCATCGGCTCCTCGGGACACCGCAAGCATCGGGTCTTCCGCTCGTTGACCGGCAGCTTCAGGACCTCCATGATCCGCTGGACCGCCGTCAGCATCTCTGCCGCCGGAGCCTTGCCGAGCACACGGAAGTCATCCGCGTAATTCACGATCTCCGCACAGAAAAGCCGGGCATAACCCAGCACCTTCCATCCCAGCGTGAAGCGCCGCATGTAGAGGTTGCTGAGCAAGGGTGAGATCGGGGCTCCTTGCGGAGTCCCCTTCCGCTCCCGGCGCGCCCGGTTCGTGCGGCCTCTGCCGCCCTTCCCGTCGTCCTCCTCCACCGGCATCTCCAGCCATGCCTTGATGAGTCCCAGCATCCTCCCGTCGCTGACGCGCCGGGCGATGCTGTTGATCAGCTCCGCATGCGGAATCTCGCCGAAGTAGTTGGACAGGTCGCCGTCAACCACCTCCTTGTATCCCCTTCGCAGGAGTCCATGCACGCGTTTGACCGCGTCGTTGGCACTCCGCCCCGGTCGATAGCCATACTGCTCCGGTTGCAGGTCCGCTTCGAAGATCGGCTCCAACACCAGCAGAGCCGCCGTCTGCGCCACCCGGTCCCGTATGCAGGGAATGCCCAAAGGCCGGAACTTGCCGGGCTGTTTCTTCGGGATCAGTACCTGCCGCACCGGTCTCGGTACGTAGGTCCCTTCCCTCAGGTCCCGCGCCAGTTCCCCCAGCCAGCCGTCCACCCCATACGCCTCGATGTCCTTGAAGCGCTCCCCGTCCACCCCAGCCGATCCGCCATTGCGGCGAACCTGTACCCAGGCTTCCATCAAGAAGTCCTCTCGCCACACCTTGTCGCACAGCGCATGAAACCGCCGCTTGGGTTCTTCCTTCGCTTTCGCATGGTGCATGGTCTGGAATTTCCGAACCCCTCCTGACCCTGTTAGACCCTTGTCAGTGGTCACGCCTTGCCTCCTTTCCATGCTGCTCTCAACTCAGGGCCCCTTCCCTCCACGGACATTACCCCGCTTCCCCGGTACTACGGACCCATCCGCCACCCTGAAGGCCCGGCCTGCCCCTCGCGGGGTCCCGGTTGATGTGTGCTGCATCTCCGTCAGGGCTTCCCGTGTTGCTGACCTTCTTCCTCTTCCATGCGTGCCGACGTCACTACCCCGACGGAAACGGATCGGTGCCCGTGTCGCTCGCTTCCCCATCCGCCAACGGCCTTCCCCTATTAACAGGAGGGTCGGCTTCCGTATTGCCCGTTTCGAGGCCTGCTCGACGTTCACTCGCGTTCCGGCCCGCAGGGTCGCTGAACCGCCCATGGCGGCCCTTTGACACCAGGGTGCTTCAGACCATATCGTTACCTCCATGATCCGCCCTGGCTGCTACCAACCGGAGCGACAGTTGTTGGGCGGGGTTTGCACCCGCCAGAAGAAGGCGCCTTTCCACGGCGCACTGTTAAAGATGGGCTAGGCCTCCTCGCGGCACTCCTGCTGATCCGCACCATGACGGACTGAAGCACGGCGGGTTTTCCGGAAGCACGTTCTTTGAGCGGGTTGCAGTCCTCACGCGAAGACCGATTCCATATTCACCGAAAGCTCGGGAACCTGTGGTTCGGATGGTGTTTGGACAGGCAGGAGAGTAGAACGCTCAGCAGGCAGCAATGGTGCGGACTGCAGCCAATACCGGCTACTGGATGAATTTACGGTGCTGATCTAAAAACTGTGGTCCAGCTACAACACTATTGCCGTCCGTGAGACCCGCAATGGAAGATTGTCCCTTTCGTGTAAACTACAACACCGCTGGCACCATGAGGCGTCGGACAACACGCCACCGACGGATGTGTTCTATTTTCATCAACTGGAATTGCTTACCAATTGTGAAAGGTGAATATGAGTAACAATATGAGTAACAAGTACGTGAAGTCCGAACCCATACCGCTAAAAGGGCATCCCGAGTTTAACGAAAAATGGGTGCAAGACCTCATTGCGAACGATCCTTCGATCCTCGGGCTTGGAGACCTAGTACTTAGGGACGTGGAGCGAATACAGCCGCGCGCAGGCCGTCTCGATCTTCTGCTTCAAGACACTGACACAAACCGAAGATACGAAGTGGAACTGCAACTCGGGGCAACGGATGAAGCCCATATCATCCGCACAATCGAGTATTGGGATATTGAGAAAAAGCGCTACCCACAATATGAGCACTGCGCCGTCCTCATCGCAGAGGACATCACAAGCCGTTTTTTGAATGTCGTCTCGCTTTTCAACGGGACAATTCCACTGATCGCCATTCAGATGCAGGCTCTCAAGGTAGGCGACCACCTTACGATTGTCTTTACAAAGGTCATGGACGAACTTTCGCGGGGACTTATTGACGAAGATGAGGACGCCAAGGCGGCACCTACAGATCGTGCATACTGGGAGAAACGTGCGACCAAAGCAACGGTCGGTCTGACCGATCTGATGCTCAAGATTCTTCGCAGCTTCGATCCGACTCTGAATCTGAAGTACAACAAGTTCTATATCGGCGTCGAGAAGGATGGGCAACCCTACAATTTTGTGACGTTCAGGCCAAAGAAGAACACGCTCAATTTCGAGTTAAAGCTATCCCAGACCAATAATCTTGACGCCAAGATCGACGAAGCAGGTCTCGACACGTTTGAGTACAACAAGAAATGGGGGCTCTACCGCCTTCGTCTGACCACCAAAGACATTAAGACGAAGCCAGAGGTTCTGCAGGAGTTGTCAAGGCTTGCTTATGATCGGCGAGCCAGTGTGTGAAACACTGCTCAAAGTGTACGGTGATTGCATTCACCTAAGGCTAGAGTACTCTTCCTGTTGAATACTGCACCCCCGGCTTACCATAGCGCACCCTAATTTCAATTCTGGCTTTCATAGCTTCTCGAAGAATTCTCGCCTCGGTTTAACAACTTCTATAGTCTCAGTGCTCACCCCTAATTTGAGATCTCTCAGGAGTACGCACAGATCAACGCCGTTAATGAGATCGATAGCTGGTGCTCCATCCCTTACGGCCTCGCGTTCGGCATCTCTGGTAAACCCTCCTGTAGTCATAAAGAGCCCCTTATCTGCTCGGCCGACCATGGCTCCTCTAAAGTCTCTGATCTCAGGTGCCCCGACAGAACCAGAGTACCTCTTACACTGAAAACGGACATGAAACGAGATGAGATTCACCCTCAATACACCAGCCCCATCCATTCCGCCATCGCCTGAACGACCCGTTACTTCTACCATCGTAAACCCTGATTCCCGAAGGATGAGTTGACAAAGACGCTCGAACGCATCGGGCTTCATGTTGCGAACGATGCCGAGGAGAGTATCTCTCCAATCCTGCAGGTCGGTTGCATCATCTTCCTTGAATTTGAGTTTGGAATTCCGACTTTGTCTTTGTTTACTTCTCTTGATACGTTCCAGACGTATTAGTTTCCTTAACTGTATTTCGGTACGAATTTGTCGTCCGACGTCCGAAATTGTCCAAATGCCTCTCGATGTATTGTCGATTGCTCCAATAAACTTCAAGTGTGTGCGAGCCCATGCCGCACGGTAGTCAACTTCGGATTGAGGTCCACTCTTGTGCAGGATATTCAACACCTCGTCCGTCAACTTCAGATCGGAAGCAATGCTTCCCGAGAGTTCTCGAATCGACGCGGATCCCCCTCGACTTTTCAATGCCGTAAGGGTTGGCCAGAGCAAGTCCTCAAATGTGGGAAGGTCAGTATGAGGCATTCATTCCTCTCCTAGAAAATTTGCCTAAGTTGGGTCGAAATATTCAGCTCTCCACAAGTTTCTCGATTCTGCCAATCGAGTTCTCTGCCAGTTCTGTGCAAACGGAAATTGCTCCTGCCAGAACTCTTGTACTTGCGCGCAATATGCCATGAGTCGTGAATCTCAGGTCAGCTCCAAGATACTGACTGTATTGAGATCGCCAAGCGGCATCGAGCAAGTCAAAGAACTGCTTAGCATTCATGTTGCTATAGCCGCTCGAAGGATCCGGTTCCCCAAGAGGACCACCCATTAGAGTAGCACTGGCAACATTGGGAAGGCCAAATGGAACGGGTCCCTTCGATGATTGTGCAATTGCATTCTGAACAATGCATTCAACTAGATTCTTGTCGGAATCTTCTACGCGATCAAAGAGCTGTCTTAACCTATGCTGTGGAGAGGAAGAATTGCCCCGCATCAGTACCAATGCTTTCAGCGTTAGTTCAATTCCTTCCATGATGAGTTGGATTGCCGTTTGCAAACCAAGAGTGGGTAGGGCACCTATAGCGGGAACGCCCCTATTCTCTATTGCACTCCTTCCCATCCCTCTTAAGGCTGCACGGGTGAACTCAGCATTAACCTTGGCTTTTTGGGAGAAAAAATACGCAAGTTGTACATTTGACGTCAATTTCTTATCCCCAAGCATTGGGCTGGCCCGTGGCCACCGCTCCGTTGATAACCAACTGCCAGATGAAAACCATTACACTACAGACATGGAATCCCTCAAGGCTCATCAACGCTCATCAAACGCGGTCTTCGGGTTCAGGGAACTGTCCTTCGTCTCGGCCAGCAGCCGGCAGGCCGCTGCGATGTCTGCCTGGGACGCGCGTTCAGTGAAAAACTCGGCTTGGGACCTGCCCTTCCCTCAGCCTTTAGCACACTCAGCCAGCGAGTCCCCGCCTTTCGTTCAACCGGCCCCGTGATTGTTTTCTAACGTCGATCAGCGGCAAGCACCTCACCCTCCCCCCAGCAACCAATCCATTGTGAACCGTGCGAAGGTGATGGTTTCGTAGGGGATCGACTTGCCGCGCTCGTAGAGGCAGGCGATCGATCCGTCCGGCAGGATGGCCAGATTGGAATAGGCCGAGCGGCCGGCGTTCAGCAGTCTGGAGACGGGCCAGGTTTTTCCCGAGTCGTGACTGAGCCGCACCGTCAGGTCGACCCGGTCTGTTCGACTGGCCGGATTGGAGAAGAGCACCCGGGAGGTTGACTCATCGGAAGCGCCGTGTCCCACGTGGCGTATCAGGCTGGCTTGACAGATCGGCTCGATGAGGGTCGGGTCGAAGGAGAGTTCGGACCAGGTTGTCCCGCCGTCTTGGCTTGTCGCCAGAGCCCGCATGCCGCCGCGGTCGGGCCTGCCGCCTTGCCGCCCCCAGTAGTTGCGCATGTTGATCAGGAGATTTCCGTCGTCTGTCTGGATCACCTGGCACTCATCCGTGTGCGGGGCCACGCTGCCGCCGAGCTGCCAGGTTTCCCCGTGATCGTCGCTATAGAAGACGTGAGAATACTGAACTCTCTCATCGCCCTCCTCGCCGCTGCCCTCTCCATGGTCGCTGGGGATAAGCAAGCGGCCCTTGTAGGGTCCCTGGTCAAGCTGAATACCAACCCCGGGACCGGTTGCCACCCAGCTCCATTCAGGATTCTTGACGTCAGCGGTGATATCGACTGGGTCTGACCAGCTGACACCGTCATCGATACTCCTGGTCACCAGAACGTCTCTGTTGTCCCGGCAGAAGGGGAGCCAGATCGTACCGGTTTCCCGGTCCACCACGGGACAGGCATTCCCAATGGTGATTTCCTCGGTTCCTCCCTCCTCATACACAATCTGCTGATCCGACCAGGTCCGACCGCCGTCGGTACTCCTCTTGAGCAGCAGGTCGATATCGCCGTGATCGCTGCGATTGTTCTTGCGACCTTCGCAGAACGCCAGCAGGCTGCCTTGCCGGGTGACGATCAAGGCCGGGATCCGGTAGGTGTGATAGCCGTCTTCCCCACTCACAAACAGGTCAGCCTGGCTAGGGTCGGGAGGAGACACCTGCGTTTCAGGCGGCGGTCCGCACCCAATGCCGAGAAGCAGGATCGCCACAGAAGCCTTGATCACGCCGTTGAGGGGTTTGCTTCGAATCACGATGCCTCCTTGGTCTTGTTCCCTTTTTGATTGGCCGGATCCGCCCCTGTCCGACCTGTTCCTGGGCCGCTGACGGCGCGTCCCTGTACAATCCCCACCAAAGGGATTAACGTCTTGGCCCAGGCGCTGAGTCCAACCGGTTCATCGGCCTGCCCCGCGTCGTTACCCGTTCGGGAGTTTCCGTGTTCGCGGCCTTGTGTGAAGTTTCCGGACCTTGACACCGCAGTTGCAGCCCTCAGGCGGACAGTCGGGCCAGTCCGAATACTGGCGAGCAGCAAGCAGGGCTTTCAACCACTGCTTATTGGGGACAATCCTGTCAAGCCTAGTGGATTCCGTCTCGTAGCTCAAGGGGGCGTTGGGAAGGGACTGAACACCCCATCCGCGGAGTGGAACGGTTGTTTATCGAGAAAAAGGAGGAAGCAGGATGATCAGAGTCGATATCCACAGCCATATCTACGAAAGGCGTCACTGGGCCGACAGGACCGTCGAGGAGATCGAGGCCAGCTACGGCAAGGCCGACAACTGTCACTGTCCGCCCGACCAGCACTGGGAACAGGTGGCGCAAAAAGTGGAGCGAGCGGCCGTTTTCGCCATGATGATGAATGCCGCCGGATTGGTGGTTCCCAACGAGTATGTCCATGGGTATGTCCGGCAACACCCGGACAAGCTGGTGGGCGTGGCCAGCGTGGACCCCAACGATCCGGGCTGTATCGAACAGCTGGAGCATGCGGTCAGGAATTTCGGATTTCGAGCACTCAAGTTGAGCGGCGCCTACCAGGATTTCAACCCGGCTGACCCGTGCCACGACCCGCTTTACCGCAAGGCCCAGGAACTCGACATCCCCATCTTCTGGCATCAGGCCACGACCCCCTTTGCGATTTCCCCCTTGCGTTGGTCGAAACCCGCTCTCCTGGACCAGGTAGCCCAACGGTTCCCGAAACTGCGCCAGATGATCTGCCACATCGGGCACCCCTGGCACACCGATGCAGTGATGATCGTTCGCAAGCACAAGAACGTCTATGCCGACATGTCGGGTTTCGGCTTCCGCCGCTTGCGCTTCTACCAGGCGCTGGCCACGGCCATCGAATACGACGTGGGCCACAAGATACTCTTCGGCTCGGATTATCCCTATGCGGGAGTGGACGACAGCGTCCGCTACCTCTACGACGCGTCCAGCATGGCCGCACGGGCCGGCCTGCCTCCGATCCCGGAGGCTTATATCGAGGACATGCTCGAGCGTGATTCTCTAAAGGTACTGGGGATGGATTGAGGGTGTCGAAGTCTCAGGGGAGGCCTGGGCATTGGCTGGGAACTTGTCGGTTTTTTGGCACCTTGCAGCGCTTTTTGGGTGAGTGTTCAGGGTACGGACTGCGCCGGGCGCGCCAGGGCTTGTTTGAGATTGAACACGGGGGATGATTGCTGTCGCCGCCTACGCGGCTCGGGGGATGGAGCTATTGGGTTCCATGGGCTTACGCCCACGGCTACATGCGGATGCCGCATTCGCGGCTTACTGGAACCCGGGCTGGCGCCCGGGCAATTGTGTTGATAAGTGCTCGCCCGGCCGCAGTGTTGTGGTTTTGGGGAGAGCGGCGAAGCTGCGGTAAGAGTGGATTGCCCGAGGAAACGTTCCCTACAGGTCTTCTAATAATGCGGCTTAGCCGCGGCAGCATGTAGCCGTGGGCGTGAGCCGGGCGCAAGCCATTGGGGATCTGTATCCCCCGCCCCCGCAGCGGCGGATTAGTAGCGCCGTCCCGGAGCGCACCGCCTCTCCAAAATGACAATGAACATGTGTCTCACTCCCTGCACTCTTATCAAGAGTGCGACCCGATGAGAAATTCAGGTTAGATAAGGAAGACTCTTGGGCGAGACTGGAGGGTGAGGCAGATAAAACGGCCGAAAGAAATGAAAAATGACCTGCCAGGAGGTTTTTGGAGGGAGGACTGGTAGCGGGGGGGACTCCCTTATGAATACCGTAAATCATTGAATATAAATATATTGAATTCTGTTGGTTAATCGAAATGCCCCCACAGATGCCCCTGATTTTTTGTTGAAACTATCTTTTCCCCAACGGCAGATTTTTACAACCGAGGAAGCGCAGCACAGGGCAACTGGGGGGCATTTCTTCGCTGGATCCGGCTCAGAAATTACCTAAATAACTCAGGAGAATTTTTTTACAAGCCAAGACAACGATTGCCCTAGTCCTCTATATCGCGAAACAAGTTTGCAAGCGGTGTGTTTTGTGGTGTTGATGATGCGGTCGGGGCCGATGTTGATGAACTCGGCTGATACTTCTGATACTTCTCGTTCATCCTGGAAATCGCATAGCTGATGTCCGCCTGGGCGAACATCAGAATCTCATTGCAATTAATCTTGTAGGACAATGCCCTAGCAAAGGATTTGAGAGCATCCTCGAATAGCTCGAAATACTCCTCCGGTGATATATCGCCATACCAATCTTCACGCAACCTGTCTACATGATGGGAGACATTCCCAAGCACTTCTACTTCGGCTAAAGTCAAAAGTTCATCTTTCTCTTCCTTCGTTAAGATATCTTGGAGATCATCGTCGTCCAGAAAACTTGAATCAGCTTCTTCAACTACGCCCCGCCTTACGTGATCGACGAATGCAAAGCGAATTTCTTCTGGTAGTAACCCTTGCGCATGTAACGTCGCTACAAGCTGCGCATCCGTGTCCTCCCCGATAGGCGTGGCAAAATTCCGTAGCCCATCGAGAATATCCGACCGGCGCTTGAGAAGGCGCTCTGAGAATCTCGCGTTCGAGCGGTAAGAAAGAAAGCTTACCAGCCTATCCCTCTCCAGCCCCATAATTCTCTGCTCAAGAAGATCGTGCATCGTGTCTGGTATAATCACTGATGCGCCAAAAAATGCGCAGCCAGCGCACACGACCTCACGAACGATCGAACTAGGCCGTGCACCGCGCAAATAGATTTCCACTTGCTCCGGGCTGCGTGCAACATACCGGGCAAAGGCATCACTAACTGTTGGGTGCTTATAGCTCCAATATGGCCCCTGTTCGCTCTGAACCAAAAGCAAGAGGCTCCCGTTCAACGCCTCAACCTGTTCCCTCACTGCGCCCGTATTCACGCCAAACGCCGTCGCCGCCGGCCCCAAATCTTCCATGGCAATTGGAGAAACAACCTGTCCGCCATTCATAAAAATGACAGCTATCGCCGCACGGCAATCCGGCGAGAGATTTGTGATCGTTTCCAATAGGAAGTCTTCGGGCTTCTCAAAAAAAACCGTTACGGCATCCCTGGAACGTGGGAGCCGGCCGGCAAAAAAGGTCGAGCCAAATCGACGCGCCGCTTCGGGAAGGAAATCTTTTCGCTCAGCGATAGCGGGCAGATAGCTTTTGACGGCAACCCGAAAATCTGCCGGCTGGTCACCAAGCTTGAGGTGGTTATACAGAATCTGTGCCTTTTCCTGTGTGGAGAGTTCATTCACATTAATAATGACTTGGCTTTTGCCCAAAATAGGCAGTGCTTGTACCTTCAGGTCTCGCTGCGCCGCATTCCAAATGTAATCGCGCGATGTGATTAAGAAACGCGTACCCCTTTTGATCGCGCCCTGAATGAGGGGCAGGATTTGGTTCCATGCTTCGGTTCTTTGCCGTTGGTATTGGGTGTTGCCCCAGGCATCATCAATCCAGAAAAACTGCTGCCGACCGGGACTAAGATGCTTGGTTATATCCTCGGGCGATGTCGCACGAATCGTCCCACACTGCCAGATGTCCGCCGCGCCAATCGCGAGGCTTGCACCAATCGTCGACTTTCCAGCCGCAGGGGCCCCAAGAAGAAGAACGAGATTATGGGCACTGATCGCCCTAACGCTCTTGCGATGAGCTTCTGTGATCACAAGGCGCCGAAGGTCATCCCCCATGGCGCTAAGAATGAGCTGCGCCTGGGCATATGCACGCTCGTCCAACAGTTCACTTAAATCCCCAAGACCATAGAGACGCGGCGCCATCATACGCAGACGCGGCGAGGACCGAATCTGTCGGACGATCCACTCGTAGCCAAACACTCGGCACCTGCCCACACCCGCCGCTTCAAACGCGTCCTTGATCTTTATTTCATTCGCGCCCGTAACCTGGTGGTTGGTCACAATGATGTAGTCAGCGGCCAAGCCCTTGGCCGCCAACGAGTGGGCCTTATCAAGTTCGTCACGCAATTTCGAGACTGTGAGATTATTGTTGGTGAGCGAGGTGAATTTGCATTGAATGGTAGATTCCCCTGCCGCCGGATCATCGCCGTACCAACGGCCGACAAAAGCGCCGTCGCGGCCGGCATCATTGCCAGGAAAAAAGTTTTGGACAGGCCGCCTGAGGCATTCCTCTGCCGCAGCCACGCACAAATCCTGAAAGGCCTTCCAGCCAAGACGGTGCAGCGGATAGTCCGCTGTCACCTCCAGTATCGTGTTGACGCCACCATCTGTCATGGCGCCTCATATGTAATAATCAGAATAAACATATGATCCTACATTGCAGAACGAGGCTCGCGCGATTGCAACATCAGGTTTGTGGCCATTGATACCAATCTGGGCCGTCTACAATCACGCATACACAATGCCCACATTTCTACCCCACTGCGGCCGCAAACTTGGCGAGCCACCCGCTGACTTCACCACCCGGGTCGCGCTCCCCCAGTTGCTCAGACGTCATATGTGCCGCTGCCTCCGCACAAAGGCGACGCTTAGCGTTGCTAGCCTTCTTTGCACGGTCATCGTCGTCAACTTCATCCCATTGCCGAGGGCTCTCTGATGCTTCATGAATTGCCCGCGCAACAATCATCGGCACATCGTCGTCATCGCCAAAAGTGACGGTCACGCCAAGAGCGCCTTGTATGGCATCTGGATGGAGGTAATTTTCGATCTCGCACTTGGCAGTTAAAGTCGCCCAATCGCCGTTGCCTCGGCCATTTACGATATCAACCTGCCCCTGGTATCGATCGTCGCTGTCGCGATCATAGATATGGATTTCAGGAATTTCGAGACCTTGGAGATACCGGCGATTGACCCAGTGTTTAAGATTGCCCCCACCCGAAAGCACGAAAGCGACGCGAGGGTCGGTCCCCAAATCGATATCGTCGGTCAGGACGGAAATATTCTCCAGGAAGGCCACGTCGTTAGGACCTTCGACATATAGCAATAGACGAACGCGCTTGTCGGGCAAAACACCCAGTTGGTCGGCAACCAACCGTAGCACGTTCTCATTGTTTTCGGTGACGCGAGGATGCCTTTTGTTGTCATGATGGACGTACCGAATACTTTCCGGCGGAACAAGCGCGGCGATTCCCGGCACATGGGTCGTGATTAACACCTGGGTATTGTCGGCGTCACTCAGTGCGAGCAAGGCTTTAGTCAGCATTTTTTGATTAATCGGATGTTGCGAGCTTTCTGGTTCCTCGACCGCGTAGATGATGCCCGGCGAGTTCGCAGCTAGCTGCCGGCGTTCAGCTTCCGCTCTGAAGAAATTGAGAAGGATCAGGCGACGCACGCCCGAGCCGCGCTTGTTTATCGGAATATCGTCGTGATCAGTCAGGGACAGCTTGAAACCAGCCCACTTCGGTTCCGTCTTAAATACGGTTCTCAGGTCATCCGCCAACGTGGCATCCATTTCGCGGAGCTTTGCAAGAGTCCGGCGAGCCACCTCCTCGACCTTCTGCTTCACTTCTTCCTTGATCTGGTCAAGCTGCGGTTCAAGACCCCTTACGGCATCCTTGATCGCGGCATCAAACGGGCTCGTTACCTCACTGTCGTCATCACGGCCTGGACGATCAGCCTGAAACAGAGCAAAGGCCGGTATATCCTTTTGCAATAGAGTCCATACCTTCTTGGCATCCTCATCATTTAATGGGATCAGACAATCTCCAAGCGCCAGATCGCCAATATGCCGCCAAATCGCGTTGCGAATTTGAGAATTTACCCTTTGGTCGACACCCTCCAGATCAACGCCCAGTTCTCTGGCGCGCACTTTCAGCTTCGTATTGTTAAGTTGAAGAAGATCGTCGCCGCCCTCAGCCATCGGATGATTGGCACGCGCGAATACCTTCGCTGTGATCCTGGACGCTCCCAGATCGTACTCTTTGACGATCTCAAGAACGCCGTCTGCGTTTAGCAGATATTCATCGGCCAGGGTCGTAGGAGCGCGCGCATCCAGAACAACCTCAGCGGGCAAGTCTTCGAACAAACAAGAAATTCGTGTCGGTTGGCCGCGCGCTCGGATGTGTGCATCGTCAGCATCCGGCTTTCCTCCGTTGAAAAATATCTCCAACGCTTCCAGGAGGGTACTTTTACCAACGTCGTTGCGACCGACAATCGATGTGAAGGCACCTACGGACAGTGGCGTAGAGTCTAGATAACCTCGAAAATTCTCTATAAGAACAGACGATATTCTCATAACCGTTCCCCTGCGCAATTCATGCCGATACCAGCTCTTCGCTGCTTCCGTTCATTTCTATCCTCTTTTTTTTCATTCCCCCTTGTAGTGGGAATGTTATGGACCTTGGGGAACCCAGTCAACATAGGAGGTCAGCTCCAGCGACGGGCCGATCCCGCCGTTGGAGCGCCGGTGTCACACAGCCTGTTCGGACTCATCCTCGGCCTGCTGCACCTCGAAGATGCGCGAGTGAGCCCGGTCCGCAACCTTGGCCAGTACCAACAGGTCGTTGCGCCTGAGGCTCTGCGCCGTCTTCCACTGCCCCTCCGCATCGCGGTAGATCCGGGAGAAGGTGACGCTGTAGCTCGTCTTTCCTGCAATGTCGTTCTGCCAAATTGCTGCCTTGACAGTACCGATCCGAACTTCTTCGTGGGGTTTTTAGTTAAGCCATTTCTTGTGTCCTCCTGAACGTTTAAGGGTTTGTGAGCGACGCCGCCCACCCAGGACAGGCGGCGACGGCCAAACCCGGCGGCGGGAGGACGAAGCGGAGCCCAGTGCTGGGCCGCGCGGACAGCCGGCATGGGCAAGTCAATGACAGACAGCCCGAAGGGCGACCGTCAGCATTCTTGCACCGGCTTACGCCGGCCTGCCGGCCCAAGCGGCAGGCCAGCGGCAGGAGGCAACCAAGGGCCCGAGAGGAAGGACGGTACGGGCAGGCAGGTTTGGGAGGCTTCAGGCCGCACAGTCACCACAGGAGGAGAAGTGAGGGGAGTGGGGATTCCGGCTCCGGAGATCGAGCGGGCGCGTTTGGTGGGAAGCCAAGGGAACGATCGGAGAGAAGCGCCGAAGATCAACAGGCCATGTGAAACCGCAGCGCCCCCGTCGCGGCGTCTCCTACAGATTGCTGGCAGGACCCTCCAGGCAGTAGAGGGGGCCCGGGAGAATTGAGGCTGCCTGACTAGGCATCCCTGTGACCCATCCCCCAATAAACGGTCGACTTCGAGAGTGAGTTTGTCAAGAAAGAAGGAACCAGGGGCGGTACGGATAGTCCCTCCATTAGGAATCCTCTTTCATGCCTCACCGCTTTGCGGCATCGGCGGAAGCAACTGAATATGCCTCATAGGTTATTGAAATAGAACAGATTGTGTCCAATATAGAGAACATTGTTGCCCCAATACTTGCCCCAAGAACCTGTGGTTCAATTCCTCACTTTTGAGCTGGACCTAAATTTGGGGGGAGGTCAACCGAGCGCGTCATGTACCACTACGAAGTTGTCTCTTGCCGTGTGTCAATTGGATGCGTTGACAAAATCCATCACGTCGTCTGGATGCTGCGTTGAGCGCGCGTTTTCATCTGTCCGATGGAAGCTAGTGTGGTGGCATCGCGCCCTCGTTGCATCTTGTCAATCCACCATATTCGATAGTTGTTCGACGGATTGTTCAGCCGCCGAACAATGATGTCCACTATGTCCTGCGAAGTGCGATCAGTGATAAGGACGGACGACACAGATTCTTGAGGGACAGTAATGACCGCAATATCCTTTCCAGACCGCTGCGTTTTCGACAATTCGGTAATCAAGCGCCACTCTTTTTCATGCTCCCAAGCAGATCCTTTGCTAGACATGAATACATATGCGTTTTCTTGGTTGACAACGCGCGGACCTATAACTAAAGGAAGGTCATCCGCATATTTCACCTGTCTGATTATCGAAGTGCCAAGTAGGTGCCTCACCCAAAGGTCGACGTTGTAGCCAATGACAACGCCTCTGCAGTCGTCAGCGTAATGCGACCACATTTTCACATCATCTTTCCTAGTCGAAAATGAAGTGACTCCGTATCGTTTCGACAACTGGTCGCAGGTCAGTTCGGCTCCATACCCACGAGGATATTTCTGGCGATATCTTTCCACATCATCGACAGAAACTGGCGATATTGGGAATAGTTCGGTCAGGGCTACAGCGTATTCTCCATTGATGTTCTCGCGATTCCCCTCGTCATCAAGGAACGATGTTTTGTAATTGATCTCATTGATGTCGTTTAATTCGTTGGGCGGCGTGGCGCGGAAAGAACACGGCTTCTCGTCAGGCAGAGCATGGTCCAATCGATTTGCAGGGATGTATTTGTAAAGCACTTGTGGTGGTTGCGAAAACTGGTCAAAGAACTTTTCGTCTGGGTCCAGTAGGCGTGCACGCCAAAACTCCTTTTGCATCTTCGCGTGTCCAGATGCGGCTATGGCATCCAACAGGTTTCGTGTACTAAACATGGTCGTATCGAGCAACTGGTTTGGCGGGAGACCAGCCACCCAGACGCTTTAATTTGTATGCTGGCTTGGCCGGAAGAAGGATTGGGGGTCATTCCCCTTTCACGGGTGGCCGTAGAACCCGACCCTCGCCGAACCGCTTCGGATCTCCGCCCGGGAACCACTTGTAGAGGCAGGCTACCTTGATACCGAGCTCTTGGGCGATCTCGCCCTTCGTCAGGTTCGGGTTCCGAAGCAATGTCTTCGCAATCCGGACCGTCGCAGGATTGTGGAAGATCGAGGGACGGCCCCATCGCTCATTCTTCTCTTTTCGGCGCAGGGCGGCTAGTTTGGTCCGCTCCGACGTCAGCTCCCGCTCAAATTCCGCCAGCGTCGCCATGATGCCGAACACCATCCTTCCGCTCGCTGTCCGGGTATTGATCCCTTGCGTCAGAGACTGGAGCTGCACCTTGCGCTCGCCGAGGGAGGTAACGATCTCGATCAGGTGTTGTAGCGACCTGCCCAGGCGGTCCAGCTTCCAGACCACCAGTGTGTCGTCCGCTCGGAGATGCTCAAGCGCTTTTTCCAGCTGGGGGCGATGCAGGCGGGCACCGGAGACGCGATCGGCGTATATCGCGTCGCAGCCCGCTTCTTCCAGTGCCTTGATCTGGTGCTCGGGATCCTGGTCGAGCGTCGAGACCCGGGCATAGCCAATGCGTTCGGGCAGACGTTTGTGGGGCTTCGACAAAAGGACTCTCAGACCTCAATTCTTGATTTACTTCGGATTGCTATTTTGTGTACACTGAGAATGCTTGTCAATCACATATTTCACTGCCAAGTTGGAGAACTCTATAAATAGGTCCTTTTGGATAGGAGCCTACCAAGGCTTTTACCCTCATTGCAACAACAATCACAGGTGCTTCAGGTTGCCGGACCCCCAGAAAACGCAGCACGGGGCAATTCTGGGGGTCTTTTTTTGCGCATGCGGCTGAAAGTATCAGTTTCCCCACAAACGGCGAGACCGGCGGTCTCTGAGAGGGGAATTGGCCTGGCGATCCGCTAGAACAGAAGAGGGGAAGGAAGAAACTATGGCCGATGGATTAGCGGGGTGCCCAATATGGCACACCAATGTACCTTACGAACCCACCGAAGGGAACGCGACCATCTATGACTCACCGCGTGCCGGTGGCCGCTACTGGATTAGCGGTAGGGCTATCACCGTGTTGGAGAATCGCAATGATGAAGCGTTAAAAGCCCGGCTGACAACTTGGTTGATCGAACAACGTCGCTTAGGTAACAACTGTCCCAGAATACTTCCCCCCGCTATTGACGAAGCAGAGCAGCAACGAAGCTTGTCAATCCACAAACGCGCTGACAACCTCCTGCGGTACATTCAAAACAAATTACCCGACATTGGAACCGACTTCTACTTCGAGACGGACAACTCTTCCATCACAGATCCTAGTTCGGCGGCGTTTCGAATCTTCTTGGAGATGCTAGCTTGGTCCGAATCCAAAAGAGTTGATGAATTGCTTTACTTACTGAACTACTTGGAAGATGCGTCTTGGCTCCAACGAATAAAATACGGAGCAACTTGTCTTAGGTACCGCCTAACAGTTCCAGGACACAGCCATCTCGCTGAAATTGACGGTGTTGTTGCGGATTCGTCTAAAGCTTTTGTAGCCATGTGGTTTGACGAATCGCTGAACAAAGCTTGGGAAGAAGGGATCCAGCCAGCGATTACCGACACAGGCTACAAGGCAGTACGGATCGATGAAAAAGAGTACCTGACCAAGATTGACGATGAGATCATCGCCGAAATTCGGAGAGCTCGCTTTTTAGTCGCAGACTTCACACATGGGGAAACGGGACCACGAGGCGGCGTTTACTATGAAGCTGGCTTTGCCCATGGACTCAAGATCCCAGTTATCTTTACTTGCAGAAAGGATGCGTTGGAGAAGATTCATTTTGACACGCGACAGTATCCTCACATTGATTGGGAGACACCGAAGGAATTGCGAGACCGTCTTGCAAACCGCATCTCCGCGGTCCTTGGGGATGGTCCACTCAAAACTTAGTCCACATTCCACAGAATCGCGGATGGTTTCCGAAGTAGAATTTCTACCCACCTTTTCCCTAAGAAACGAAGTCTCTTCTCAGCCGGCCCATCGCGCAACTGCAACAATCCCAGTCGCTGACGGCAAACGGCGAGCCCCTGCCCCGTGAAGCACCGCCTTTGCCCAGGCGAGCCACCGACTTCGACCTCGAAGCAACGCCAGAGCGATCTGCGGAAGATCGTCGAACACCAGAACAACGGCGACATCACCCGCATCTACACCTACGCGATGGCCATGCAATTCGAGTCAGACCTGCGGTAACTCAAGGTTGAGTACAGACCCTGAGTTGCGGGTAGAGGAGCTGGCCGGGCTGCCGACGATCCCAACATATGGTGGCTCGCGGAGGCCTCCGCGCCGGCGGCGTTGTTCGGATTCCAGTGTGGGAGGCGCGGCTTCATAGGAGCCGGTGCTCGGCAAAGCTGAAGCAGTCGTTGCCGCCGATGATGATGTGATCGAGCAACGAGATGTCCATCAGGCCGCAGGCCCGCTGCAGCTCCCGGGTCACCTGGCGATCATCCGCGCTGGGCGAGGGATTGCCCGATGGATGGTTGTGAACGGCCACCATGGCCGCGGCATTCAACTGGAGGGCTCTTCTGACGATTTCCCGCGGAAACACGGTGGCGCTGTTGAGGGTGCCCTGGAACATCTCCTCCAGGGCCAGGACGTGGTGCCTGGTGTCCAGAAAGACCACTGCGAAGATCTCCCGGTCGCGATCCCGGAAGCGCCCGCAAAGCAGCCGCTGCACATCCCGAGAGTGTCCGATGAAAGGCCCCCGCTGCATTTCCTCGGCCAGGTAGCGAACGGTGACGGCTGCCAGGGCTTTTAGGGTAGCCACCTTGGCCGGCCCCAAACCGGAGACGGCCTGCAACTCCAGGTGGGACGCCTTAAACAGCCCGCGAAATCCTTGAAACTTCTTCAGCAGGGAGCGGGAGAGGTCCATTACCGTCATTCCCTTCACGCCTACGCGCAAGAAAATCGCCAGTAGCTCGGCGTCGCTGAGGCTGTCAGGACCACAGTTCAACAGCCGCTCACGGGGCTGCTCGGACTCCGGCCAATCTCGAACCGATAGCCCTATCGAAGAATCAATGAGAGAGTTGGGGTTGTGCGGTGCCATGGTAAAGCTCCTTGAGTTTGGTTTCGAGCGTTGCCGCTCATGGAGCCACCGGCAACGCGTGAATCCAAACCAGGGAGTGCCGCGCGAGACGCTGGTGACGGGCAGGCCCACAATGCACGGCGCGTGACAGGTCCCCTGGCGGGTGCCGTGCTCGGGCCAACCGTCTGCGGCGACTGCGAGCGCGGAAGATGGCACCGCACAACCCCAACGACGGGGCTATTTCAGAGGGACGGTGGCTGGTTCGGGCTAGGCGGCGGCGTTTTTGTGACTGAAGAGGGCCTGATAGCGGGCGTCCATGTGGGACGTAAACCGAGCATCCAGACCGTCAATGCGTCGGGACAAGAGGGTGAACAGGGTGATGCCAGCGCCTTGTGCGGCGCGGAGGTCTCCGCGAGCGGGAAGACCACAGGAGCTGGAGATGCCGGCTCGGCCGTGGGTCCGGGCACCGGCGTGTTTGTATTCCTGGAAACAAACAGAAACGGCCGAGTCCCTGGGTACTGGAGTATGCCGGGACCTGAGAAAGTCCAATACAGGGCATCCTACGCCCTCTTTTTTCGCCCGATCGGGCTGAAAACGGCGCAGGAAACGTTTTAGGGGTACTGGGGTACGCTGGAAGGCGAGAAACGACAGCCAGCCCTGCTCAGCTCATGAAATTGAGGGTGATCTGAGAGAAGGGGCGTCGTTCTCAGGCCTGCGCAAAGACCGCGGCGAGCCGGTTTCCTGCAGTAGGCTCGTCCACGTCGACCAAGTCAAGGTCCGGACCTGCAGGTGAGCGTGGCGATCGGGTGCGATCAGCGGGGTTGTCCAGACCTTGGCCAGGTCCATCAGGTCGAGGTGGATCCTCGAGGTTCCAGACCGGGGACGTTGCCGGGAGAATCTGGAAAGAGGCGCCTATTGCATAGGCAACGAGGCCTGCGCACCGAAAAGAGCACCACAACATCTTGCGCCTGGCCGAGCTCGAGGGGACCGGCCTCGGGACCGAACACCACAACATGTTGCGGTTTAAGGAGCTGACTTCGCGGCCGGCGACCCCAACATGTAGAATACTCTCCGGGGCACACCAGGGCCGGTCCGCACGCGGTCGGCCACGTGAAGCACATCACGGATTCCGGATACGGAATCCAGACATCGAGCTGCAGGAGCAGGTCGGCGAAACGGACGGTAGTTGCATGACCCGAAAGGCAGACTCGATTATGCGGGTCGCGGCAGTCGTGAAAGTGGCGCTGTGAATGGTTGAAATTGCGACGTGGCAGGCGTCGCCGCAAAGGATGGGATCATGGACCATCTGACTGAATTTGTAGACCTGCGGCACAAAGGGTGGTGCATACATTGTGGAAGAGGAAACGCCGATCTCAGGACCAACAAAGATCATGTCCCATCCAAATCGCTGCTGGACAGGCCCTATCCTCCCGAACTTCCCACAGTCGAAATCTGTGCAGATTGCAACAGTTCTTTCTCTGAAGATGAAGAATATGTGGCTGCATTCATCGGAGCACTGCTGAGTGGATCGACCGACCCTGGCAGACAAAAGACAACTGCGGGTGCACGAATACTCCAGAATAATTCTGCTCTCAGAAAGCGGGTCGACGGTAGCAGAACGATCTCCTCGACGCTATTCGGCGAGCAGACGACTACTTGGTATCCAGAAATTCAGCGGTTTAAGAAGGCAATCGTCAAGAATGCTAGAGGCCATGTTTACTTCGAGCTCGGTCAACCCGCGTTCGGCGAACCCTCCGGTATTCGCTTGACGCCCCTGGAAAAGCTCTCTAAAGACGAACGATCAGATTTTGAACTCATCTATCACGGGCCCGGGTTCCCGGAAGTCGGCAGTCGGATGCTGATCCGTCTTCTCACCGGACAGGATATGGAAAACGGTTGGATCGTCGTTCAGCATAACGTCTACCGCTATGCGGCAGTGGAGAACGACGGATTCTCAGTGCGCATCGTCATTCGAGAATATCTCGCGGCCGAGGTGTGGTGGAACCTCGACTGAGCGTCGAAGAAGGGCCAAAGAGGACAAACGTCGGAGTGTTACGGGTCTCCGGGTCCGGAGACAACGCAGCACGGAACATTTTGAACGATACTTTTAGAACTTTGTAGCCGTGTGTCTGCTTGGAGGCGGCGGTAACAATCACAACCACATCATAAGAAATTCATTCTAAATATGTTGTACTCTATTTTTCGATAGAGTTGCCCCCCAAAATGCCCCCAGATTGTTCATTGTAACCGCAAGTCCAGGCCGAGCCGCCGCCTCATCGTCCTCGGCGGCCTCATGGAAAAAGAGTTCCCCCCTGACGCCCTGCTCTCAAAGCTCGACCGCTCCCTCGATCGGAACCAGGACCGGGCACTGTTCGGACTCCCTGCCGAATCCCCCGCCTGATATTTTGCCCACTACCCTAACATCAGGACAGTTTCAGTTTCGCGGGTCGACGAGACGGATCAGATTGTGAGAAAATCGAACATATGGGAAGCGCCAGAGTGGGCTTCCAGAATCGGAATACAGTAGGTGAACATGGTCAGACGAGTAACGCCGTCCCAGTGGAACAGCATGGTGCGCAAATTGCAGCAGAAACAGCGCCAAGCCATTGACAAATACAATCGCGACGCTAAGGCCTATAACCAAAAGGTCAAACGTGCAGTCGATGACTACAATCGCGACGTTCGCACCTACAACGCGCGCGTCCGGGCTGACCGGCAGCGGCTCAGAAACGAACTCGCGCGGCTTAGCCGCCAGACCACGGTGACGACACGTCTGTGGACCTTCCGGGCATCCGTCAGCGTGGTCCAGACCGCACACGAACGGCTTGAGCACGCGGCGGATTCCAGCCGTTTCGACGCGCGCTACAATGAAGTCCTCGACCTCTCCGAGCGTGAGACCGCTAACAGCATGGGTTTGATGAACGCTCTTTTGGGCGATGCGGCGCCTTCCAGTGAGCTACTGACAAATGCACTCGATAGCCCACTGATTCCCATCCTTCAAGCGATCTCTTCCGATCTAAGCGACCGTTGGCGGGGTGCGCTCTTTTCACTGAACCTGAGAAACCCCGACGCGGCGCGCCATTTCTGCGCGAGCGCCCGGGAGATCATCACGCGAATTCTGGAAACGAAGGCGCCCGACACCACCGTTGCCGGCGCGATGCCTGACTGTGATTGCACGCCGCAGGGCAAGCCGACGCGGCGCGCCAAGATACGCTACTTCCTTCACCTGAAAGGAATGAACCAGGACGAGCTTGAAGCCTTCGTCGAGGCTGACATGAACAATGTGGTTGACCTATTTCAGGTGTTCAACGAAGGCACTCACGGCTCCGCTGGCAAATTCGGTCTTGCCCAGCTTCGGGCGATCCGCAAGCGCGTCGAAGAAGCCATCATGTTCCTTTCCGGCCTAGTGAACTGAAAGCGCTGCCAGCTTTACAGGACCATCCAGCACAACACAGAAGAATTTTGAGCCGGACCGATACCCCAATCGATGCTGTAAGTCACTGATTTTGTCGGCTGGGAGCCTGCGGTCCAGGCCCGCCAACGCCTTGCCTTGCAACCGGCCGCTTGAGTATGGTGGGTCTTATCTGTCCAATAAATCAGGGGCGGTACAGGCAAGGCGCTGTTAATGGAAACCACGGCGACCGGATACGGGGAAGGGGCAAGCGCTGCACCACGAAAAGATTGGGTTGCGTCGCGCCTGGGACCGATGCCGGCGGCGACAATGGAGGCCATCATGGGGCGGGGATTCCTGGAGGTCCTGAGCGCCTGCGGGTGTCCGCCGGGTCTATTCCTGGAGGTGGACGGGACAAGCCAGCGGGAGTCCTACCGGCGCTATTTCTCTCTGACAGTCGAACCGCTGGCCGGACTGCTGGCCGC
This sequence comes from Candidatus Versatilivorator sp., assembly GCA_965198125.1. Classification (GTDB taxonomy): domain Bacteria; phylum Acidobacteriota; class Terriglobia; order Versatilivoradales; family Versatilivoraceae; genus Versatilivorator. Next base: position 5,971,256 of record CBDAOQ010000003.1, read on the forward strand.
TGAGTTGTCCGTGAAACTGGAGGAACCGATCGGGATTTCGTTCCAGGGGAGATTTGCCGCCGATCTGAGCGGTCGAGCTCGGGCATTTCAAAGCATGGTCAAGGCTGGCATGGAAACGGACAGGGCGGCGGGCCTGGCCGGATTGATGGGGGAGTAATGGCGTTAGTTTGGAGGGGTGAAGAATTGAAGCGGCGCTTGGAGAAAGCGCAGCGGGACGCAATCAACGAGCTCACACAAGAGGCGGCTACCGACCTGCGGCGGTCGGTTCCAGTCCGGAGCGACCGGCTGAAAAGATCTGTAGGCGTGGTCAAGGCCGAGCGGACCGGCCGGGGCTTCGCGGGCGGAGTTCGGTTGGCATTTTATGGGCTCCTGGGGCGAAACCGCCGAAAAGTCAAGGCCATCGAGCGGGACGCTCAATCGAAGCTGTCGGAGCGGATCGCAACGAAGTTTCGGCGGGGTGTCTGACCTTCGGGGTCGATCGGCCGAAAAAATGGACCTTGCCAAGGCGGCTGGATTGGCCAGTTTGATAGAAGCCGAATTTTTGGTAGTGTCTCAGTCCAATTTAGGTCGGGGTTGTGGCAGATTCCATGAAGGTGCTAGACTATATACATGCTAAGAGCGCCATGCGTTCTAGGAAAGCAGCTCTTGACAAAGCGGTGTGTAGATGTATAGTTACTTTCCTCCTTTTGGCCGTGTGTGTGTCTGCAGCATAGATTGAATGTCTCCCAGCTACCATATCCGTCATAGATTTAATGACGGATTCTCTCGTGCATTTGACCTGTTTTGCGTTTCCGGGCGACGTGTTTCCGCACAACACCCTCACCCCTCCTCTTTCTATCGGGATGTAACAGCGATTGCTGGCGACCTGTGGATCGCCTTATTTAAATTCGAGCAAGCTAATGCCAAGCTCATTAAGGCGGCGAAAACAGCGAGAAACTCAGCGGTTACAAGTAACCGAAACCATCCAGCAGCGCATTGAGTTTAGCGGTCCAATTCCTCCCCCTCAAGTTCTGAAGCAGTATGAGGAAATCATCCCAGGCGCAGGGGAGCGAATCTTGGCCATGGCGGAAAAGGAACAGGATCACCGTCATGGTCTAGATAGAATAGCGGCACGCTTTGACATCATACTCAGCGGACTTGGAATGTCCTGTGCATTTGTAATCACGATGGTTGCACTGGCATGCGCAACATGGCTAGCAATACATGGACATGAGTTAGCTGGTGGAGTCGTCGGAGCGGGTGGAATTAGTCTGATAGTAGCAAAGTTCCTTCGTGGATCAGAGAAAGGTAAGTGATTCACAATACTTGCCTCCCTCAATGCCTTTAGTTCTGCTTCCAAGCTGAACACCTCCATCATCTTGAGGCCGGGTAAGCCCATCCCTTTGTTGTAGCTTTAGTGATAACTGAGTTTCCTTTCCTGTTGTAATCACAAGGTCAGATGCCACGATGCACGATCGGGAGATTGATTCGGCGTGTGGAGGTCCGTCAATCACCGTATACGTATGGCCCCCAGCGAGCTTCATAGCGTCGCGGGCCATGTTTTCACGGGCAAGCGAGTGTGGTCAGTACGTTCGTTGGCATTGGGCTCACAAAGCCAGGATCACCTGCGACCCTTGGCAGGAATCTGAAACTGACTGGCACCGATACTGGAAAGACGCCTTTCCTGCCGACTGCCAGGAAGTGGTGCACGTAGACGATAGGACGCATGAGAAGCATTTAGCGGATGTCAAGACTCCTGGTGGATTTGTCGTCGAGGTTCAGCATTCCCCCATCGGAGAACGCGAAGCGCTAAGTCGAGAACGCTTTTACAAGAACATGATTTGGATTGTTGATGCACGACACCTTGTCGGTTGGTTTTGCGTAGGGATGGCTCATGATCTCGCAAGTTGTAGTCCGATGATGTATCAAATCGAGTGGTGGGGGAGGAGTAGACAGTTGGAAAAGTGGTCCAATTCAGGAGTTCACGTGTATTTCGACGTAATGAACAGTGCAACAGACCATGAAGGCGATGACGGTAAATTGTGGTTCTTGCCACGCGAAACGATAGCTCCAGTTCAGAAGCGGGTTCTTTGGCGGTTGTTGCAATTCGATGCTACTGACAAAATAGGATACATCGCGCCCGTCCAAGCGGAAGCGGTAATCGAAGCAGTCATGGATGGAAATTTTCCGCCATTGCATGAATGCGAAGAAGAAGATGCTTGGCCGTACCGGAGGGAGTTTCGCGAAGTGGCCGGTCACATTGACGAACAAGGTAACAAAATACCAACAGGAAAATCGAGGTCTAGTCTTTCAAGTGATCGCAAGTCACCTGAACGGTCAAATGCATCAATAGATGATGACGACTTGCCGTTTTGAATGTTGCTGCTGGAGTCCGCAATCACCCACGCGCTTTCCCCTCACTGAGGAGCTACGGGCTTTTGTTTGGATCGCTGCCTGCCCAATGGCCTAGGGACACTACGGAGTTGAAATAGTGGTCGACACTAACCCTCATATCGCGTTGCTTCATCATAGCGAGGTGCCCACGGGGATCCTAGATGAGTTTTGTACCAGTGTGAACGTCGACTCTCTCAGATTGGAGAGAGTCTCTCGACCTAAACCAAGTCCACAGATGGGCATCGAATGGCTTGCCGTTCCTGCTATAGCCGTTATCTTGCTGAAACCTTATTTCGACAGCTTTATGAAAGAGGCAGGAAAGGACCATTATTATGTTCTCAAGAGAGCCTTGAAAGCGCTTTGGGGGACGTTATTCTCGAAAAATCGAGAATTTCAAGCAGTCATTGTAACTGCATCAGGCGTAAAGAAACTTGAGTACTCCATGCTGTTGGCAATATATGCAGTGTTTGACGATGGAAAGCTAGTGAAACTTCTAATTCCCGAAGAGTGTTCGGAAGAAGAATATTCCGCGAGCATCGAAGCATTCTTAGACTTCGTTGAGGCATACCACTCGGGAAAATCAGAAAGCAAAATTACAATCAACCTGAATTCCGAAGGAGGAAGCGGAAATATCACTCTTGTTGCGTATGACGGAAAGAGTAGGTCTCTACGAAATGTTGATATAAGACCAAGTTCAAGGGACGGCAAGAATGATGATGGCTAGAGGGTCTACACCAGAAAACACAGTCGAGCTACGCTCTCGTTTATGGCATTCAATATAGCCGACAATATAGCCGACCTCCGATATTCGCCCCAAAAGAATGCGCATAAATGACGGCCACAATGTGGGCTTCTCGGGTTCGCATTTATACGCTTCAAAAAGTACGTCAAGTTCCAACTGTGAGAAGGTGACGCCGTAGCGCGTATTGCCTGCAACATCGTTCTGCCAAATCGCTGCCTTGACAGTACCGATCCGAACTTCGTCGTGGGGTTTTTGGTTTGCCATTTCTTGTGTCCTCCTAAGCGTTCAAGGGTTTGTGAGCGTTGCCGCTCACCCAGGACCGGCGGCGACGGCCAAACCCGACAGCGGGAGGACGAAGCGGAGCCAAGTGCAGGGCCGCGCAGTGGCGGCATGGGCAAGGCAATGACAGACGGCCTGAAGGGCGAGCGTCAAGCGTTCTGGCAGTTAGTTTGCGCCGGCCAAGCGGCTCAAATGGCAGGCGAGCGCCAGGAGGCAACCAAAGGCCCGAGCGGCGGACGGTGGGGGAAAGCGACTTTGGAAGGCTGCATAGGGCCAGCATGCGGCCCGGGAAGCCAAGATCGGCGTCGGCCTCCCGTGCCTCGTCCAACCGGTCGAGCCGTTCCTGCAGGGTGGTTCCCACAAATCCTCCCTCGGGGTGGGTTCATTGGTTCCAGGTGAGGCCGATGTAGCAGGCCAGGCCCAGGAGGCCTCCGACCAGGAAGCCCGGGGCCAAGCCGACAAGAAAGCCTATTCCCATCTTCCTTCATTGTCGCGCTGCAGGGCGGCAGCCAGTTCGGGATCGCCCTGGCCGCGCCGGACTGCGAGCTCGACCTGCTCGACCTTGCGGCCGGCATCGCCCAGGCCCACCAGGCGAGCCAGGTAGTGGATGCCGGCGGCTACCGACAGGAAAAGCACCAGCAGGTGCGCAAGGCTCAGGCCCGCATGCTGTTCCCAAATCAGGGAAGCGTAGGGCCTGAGAAAGGCCAGCCGCTCGAAGCCGAACAGGACGGCCAGGGCGGCCAGCGTGCAGGTCAAGCCAAAGCTGACCTTCCACGGGTGCATGTCAAATCTCCACTGAGGCGGGATCGCCGCTGCTGCGCCCGCCGCCCCGCCGTCCTCCGCCGCCTCCCAGGGAGGACAAGCCGGTGCGGGTGTTGGCGGCCTGGCCGCCCTTTGCGCCGTGCATCGAGAAACCGCCGGCGCTCTTAGCCTTGACGCTGGCCTCCCGGTAGTGGTCGGAAGCGACCTCGACGTTGACGCGGCCCAGGTTGCCGGCCTCGTCAACGTATTGGATCTGAGCATCGGGAATCTGCACGTGTCCTTGGTCGTCACAGGGCAGGTGCAGCTCGTCGGCCGCTTTCCGCCGGGCGCGGTCGGCTTCTTCCTTGCCCTGCTTGGCGCGGGCGGTTTCGCTACGCTTCGCCAGGATGCCTTTCAGCTCGGCATCGATCAGGATGCGCCGCAGCCGGGCTCCCTGGCCGGTGAGGGCCTCGATCTCCTTGCGGCAGGCCTTGGCGACATCGGCGTCGTGGGCCGCCTCGCGGGGCTTCACCATGCCGGCCCAGGCCCGTTGCTCGGGGTCAAGGCCGCGCTTGACGGCGAGGCGTTGGGCCAGGGCGGCTCCCGGTTTGGTCAGCGTGTAGACGGTGAAGGTGCCTCCGTTGGGGCCTCGGGCGTGGTGTTGCTGCATGGCTCCGGAGCGGACCAGTCTTTCGAGCCCTTTGGCGGCGGCGAAGCGGTTGCCCGAGAAGTGGGCCTCGACCAGATCGCGGTGCGAAGCGCAGCGATACAGCCCCACTTCCTGAAGGCAGGCATGGACGCGCTCGGTCATGTCGAGACCTTTGTGGCGGGTGCGGCCCAGCTCGCGCCGATGGCTGGTGCGGGGATCGACCGGCCGATGGTTGCGCCCACGCTTTCCATGCTGCTTGCTTCTTTCCCTGGCCTGCTGTCGAATCCGGCCGTCCTCTGCGCTTTGTTCGGCATGGCTTCGTTCAACGGCGGCGCTGCCTGCAGGCGGTTGGCGAGGGTCAAGGTCGGGTGTCCAGCGGCTCACGGGTTACCTCTCGGGGGCTGTCCGGCTGGGGAACTGGTCCTGGCGGACGCCAGGCCGGCCGGCTCCTCGGACAAGGCCTCCGTTGGGGGATGCGATGCGGGCTCCCGGCCGGCCGCCGGGCAGTTTGGACTTTTCCTCGACTATGACACCCGGCTGGGCGCGGACGGGCTCTGCCGGCAGGGTACCGCGCTTCTGGTCTTGCCGGAGCCGCTCGATGGCCTTTTCGGCCTCGGCCTTGCCGGCGTAAATGGTCCCGTAGGGACTGGGGACCGGCCGACTGGGATCCTTGGCGTCCTGGATGCGGTAGACGTCCGGCCGGTGTGGAACCGGGACAGTGCGATACTGCCGGCCGGGTTCCTTGGCCCGCTCGCCTGCGGCTGCCCGTTGCTTGGCTTGCTCGATGTAGGCAGGCCGCGCCTGGTCCTGGCGAAGGCGCTTGAGCGCCTGTTTCGCATCGAAGACGTTGCGGAAGTCCCGCTGGGCATAGGAGGGCAGTTTTTCGCTTGGATCACTGGCGTTCTCAATGCGCCAGGCGGTCTGTGTCTTGTCCAGGACAACACGGTATTGCGGCTCTAGTTGTTGCCCGGGAACAGCCCCGTCCCGTGTCTTTTCGCCCTGGTCCTGCTGGCGCTCCAAGGTGCGGCTGATGAGGTAGTTGGACATGCGCTGGGCTTCAGCCGAAGCGTTGACGATCTCCTGGGGGTTCTTGTCCAGGACTTCGACCCAGCTTGAAACGTAGGCCGCTCCCCGGCTGGGGTCGTGTCCGGTGCCCAGCCGGTCTCCGGTCATCATGGCGCTGATTTCAGCCCGTAGTTCCTCGCGGGCGTAGGCCTCGGAGCCGAAACCGCCGTTGACGCCCTGCTGGAGGGTGTCGCGGTCGAGGCGGTCGGGATGGCCGCTGGCGTGGCCCAGTTCGTGCAGCGCCGTCTGGTAGTAGTGGTCGGCGGATGGAAACTGGCCCTTTTCGGGAAGGACAACCTGGTCGCTGCCGAGCGAGTAGTAGGCGCGGTCTCCCTGGACGTGCTTGACGGGGACGCCGGAGGCCTTGATAACTTCCTCGGCCCGTTTGTGGGCCTCCCAGGCCTTGCCCGGTTCCGGCCTCGGCTCGGGCTTGAGGTTGCGCGCCTGCTCGACGTTGAAGACGGTATAGATGCGGGTAAAAGGGCGGGACAGTTTCTCGTGCCTGTAGACCTGCTCCCCGTTTTTATCCTTGACGGGTTGGCCTTTCTCGTCTCTGACGGTAACGCGGCGATGGGTCTTGAAGGAAAGGATGTGGGTTCCCCGCTCGCCCTTGCGGATCCGGTCGCCGGCCGCCTGGACTTGGCCATAGGTGGCCCAGCGGGAATCGGAATAGCCTCGATCCGCAGCCACGGCCATAAGGCGGAGGGTGTTGCTGCCGCTGTAGGGCCGGTCGCTGGCGAGGTTGCGCGGCCCTATGCGCTCCCCAACCTTCCAGGGCTTCTGCCAGGGCGCGGCGCCTTTCTTGACTTGCTCAATAAGCTGCGCCGCAAATTCCTTGTGATAGCGCTCGGTGCGCTCCTGCTGTTTGTCTGGTTTTCCCATCTCTCCCCCTTGTGGGTGTCATGGCCTCTCGGAGTCCCTGCCCAAGGGCACAACCTCTGTGGCCGCCCGCGCTGGAGGAATCTGGATCGTGCGGCGGACACCGGACCGGACGTATGTATGGATGTCGGCGTGTTTGGATCTCGGGAAACGGACAGGAGGGCCTGATTCCGCAGGTACTCCAGGTCGTCGGACCCTGAGAAAGTCCGGCACAGCGCATCCTGCGGCCTCGTTTTTCACCGGATCGGTCTCAGGATCGTGGATTGGCTTCATTGCGTCGCTCAGTGGCTCTCAGGGCCCCCCCTGTTGTGGGGCAGGGCGGCCGGTGAGCGCGCCGGTTTCAACAGGCGCGCTCGTAGGATCGGCTGCTGGGCTGGCTTCAGTCGGTCTCATCCAGCAGGCCGTGTTCTTCGGCCGAATCGAAGATCCCATTCTTTTCAAGCAGCTCGGGGGGAGCTTCGATGTCGATGGAGTGGTCGTCCAACATGCGGCCGAAGGCCTGGTCAAACTCCTGCTGCGTCTCGACCGTCAGGACCGTCCTGCCCCGCTCGGTTCTGGTTTCGGTAATCATCGGGTGATCTCCCTTTCGTGTTGATGGGTCTCGTTGGCAACGGATTGCATTGCCTTCTCTACGGTGAGTGCGGCGTAGGCGTCCGGCTTTGCCTTATCGGCCCGCCGCCGGGCGAGCTCCTGGCGGAGCTGGAGGGGGTTGGCCCCGGCCTTGAGTTGATCCTTGACCCAGGCCCAATCCTTTTCCGACTGGCTGATGCGGTTGGGGCGCTCCCGCGTTGGTCGGCGGCCCCGGCCAGGGGCAAGGGGCGCATCTCTAGCCGTGCGCATTTCAGGCGCGGGCAAGGCCCGGAAGTCTTCCGGAGTGACCGGGCGGCCGCCTCGGTCGATCCAGCGGACCACCTCGCGGGCGCGGCCCTGCTTCTGGTTTCGGTAACCAGGCCAGCGCATGACGCGGGCCACTTCCGAACAGGCCGGATCGCCGCCGTAGTGAGCGGCAATACCGCGCATGGTGGCCTCGGCCTGGTCCTTGGTCCAAGCGCCCCGGGCGGTGTCCCATAGCACTTGATAGTGATCCTTGCTGGAGCGGAGCAAGTGACGCGGCTGGGGGATGACGCCTCGGGCGGCGTCACCGAGCAGGCGCTTGAGGTTCTCCGGACCGTTGTTGTCGAGGTCCACCTGAAGGCGGCGGACTTGGGCAATGTCCCCTTTCTCGCGCTGGGTGGAGTCTTCCCGGACGGGGTTGACGCCGAGATAGATGTCGTAGCGCTGCGCGTTCAAGTGGCGCAGCCAGGCCTGGGTTCTGCCTGCGGCTGTCTCGGCCGGGGTAAAGCGTTGCTCAACTCGGCCGTCCGGATCTGCGCGAGGGATGGCGAGAATAGCCACGCGCTCGGTGCCGTCAAACATGCTGTTGAGAAACCGAATGGCTGTTTGGTCTCGCATAAATCACCATGGGGAAGGGTTTGGCAATACGCCTTTCAGCATTCACTCAGGGGAAAAGCCCCGCTGTTGCCCCCGAAATTCCAGAGCAAGGCGGCAGCGCCACAAGGGGACGTGCTGTGAGACTGCGCTGTTGATCAAACCCTGCCTAGCGGTTGCCGCCCGAGCCGTTCGGTCCCGACACGAGCTTGAACGGGATCGGCTTCCACAGAAAGCGCTTCTTGGCGAGGGAGTAGCCATCGACGGAAATGGCGTCCTCGACGTAGCGGCGGCCCTCCCGCCGCGTCATGTGAACCACCATGGAAATTCCATCGACCACGCCGCGGCAGACGGCCTCCCAGGGCAGACCGCCCTCGGCCATCATGGCGCAGCTCGCCAGTCGTTGCAGGGCTCCCTCGCAGTTGTTGGCATGGACGGTGGTGAGGCTGCCGCCGTGGCCCGTATTGAGCGCCTGGAGCAGGTCGGCCGCCTCGACGCCCCGGACCTCTCCCACCACGATGTGGTCGGGCCGGTGCCTGAGCGCATGCTTGACCAGGTCGCGGATCGTGACGGGGGAATCCTCCCGGCCGCCGGCCTCGAAGCGGACGGTGTTGCCATGATCGACGCGAAGCTCCAGGGTGTCCTCGATGGTGACGATGCGCTCTCCCTTGGGAAGCAACCCAATCAAGGCATTGAGCAACGTCGTCTTGCCCGAACCGGTTCCCCCGGAGACCAGGATGTTGTGACGGCTGGCCAAGGTCTCGCAGATCTGCGACAAGAGCTCAGGCGGCAGTGATCCCATCTCGACCAGGTCTTCGGCCGAAAAGCTGCGGTTGCCGAAGCGCCGAACTGTAATGGTCACTTCAGGGGAGGCGGGCGGCACACAGACCGCCACACGGGAGCCGTCGGCGAGGCGGGCGTCAATGGTGGGCGTCTTGGCCGGATCGAGGGACAGCGGCCGGCAAATCTGGAGGGCGGCGCGCATCAGGGTCTCGCCGTCCAGGTCCGGAGCCGGATAGGTGACCAGGCGGCCCTCGCGCTCGATCCAAACGACGTGGGGGCCGTTAATCATGACCTCGGAAACGTCCGGATCGGCCAGTATCGACTCCAGGCCGGGGAGAAACGGTCGAAGGTGCTCGATGCCGCTGGCGTGGCTCATATCCGTCCTTCTTCCCGCAGCCTCCAATAGCTGCGGTCGCGGGGCAGGTAGTAGGGCTTCAGGTAGACCCGCACGGGTGCGACGCTCTGCTGGCCGTCGTAGGGCAGGCAGATCGCCTGGTAGTTCGACAGCAGGGTGAAGTCGCGGGGGTGAAAGGCGGCTTCGCGGCTTTCTCGAAAGCCCTTGGTGGTGCCAAGCTGGGTCCGGCCGCCGCCGCCAGGCCGGCCCGTCAGTAGCGAGACACCGCCTCGGTCGATGGTCTCGGTAATCGAGTAGTTGGGTTTCATGCGGGGCACCTGGCCGCACATGTCGCTGGCAATCTTGGCGCTGGCCTCGTCGCTCAAGGACAGGAAAATCCGGGTCCGCAGGGTCTGGAGCAAGGTGCGCCAAGCCTCCCCTCCATGGACTACCGAGCGGAGCGAAGAAATCGACTGAGTAGCCACGATGGGAATGCAGCGGCTTTGCCGGGTGCGGGCGAAGGCCTGCTCGTCACCGGCAGGGTCGTCCTGCCCGACCGTGGCGAAGGCCTGGTACTCGTCGCAAATGAAGGCGGCCGGCCGAAAGTAGTGGTTCGGGCGGCGGGCCATTTCCGGCGGCCGGCGCAGTAGGGCCTGAAGCCAGGCCTGCTTGAGCATGACGCCTATCGCCCGGGCAAGGGCCGGGTTGGTTCCGGACGGCATGTTCAAGGCCAAGACCTTCCCCTGCTCGATCAGCTCGGCAAGGGGAGGGAGGCGGCGCTTCAGGCCCGGCATTGGAGGCGGGAGAGGTTCCCCCTGGGGAAGCGCCGCCTGGTCGCCGGCGGGAAGGTCGTTGGCGGGGGCCGGCGGACAGAAGATGGCGGCCACGTCGGGCTGGTCGAAAAGGGAGAGGAAGACGCTGACGCCTTCAACAATGGAAGTCCGGAGCTTGACGTCGAGGTTCCGCCAGTCCTTCGAGTACCAAAGCTCGACGGCATCGAGCCGTTCCCCCAACTCGTGGCCGGGGCCACGGCCAGGTACAAGCTGCGAGTCAATCTCAAGCTCGGTGAGCTTGTCCTGAAGCTGTTGGGTCCATGCGGCGGCGGCTTGCCGGGGCGAGAAGCGCCAAGCACCCATCGGGTTTAATTCGCCCATGTGTTGAGCGTAGTGGTCGCTGGATATGCGGACCTCGGACGGGCAAGCGGACTCGGCATAGGCGCGGGCCTTCTCGATCTTCTCGGAGAGCAGGTCCGGATCGATGGCGCAGCGGTAGATGTCCCTCAGCGTCACCCAGCCGCCGGGCATGATGCGGTGAAGCTCGATGGTCCAGCGGACCAGGTTGGTGTAGGCCTGCTGCCAGAACGGTTCCTTCGATTTGCCGAAAAGCTGGTTAAGTAAAGTCGAAACCGTATAGGCGAGCGAGTAACTGTCGAAGTCAGGATCGTCCAGGGGGTTCCATTGCCAGGAGCCGCCCAGGCCGATCTCCAGGTAGTCGTCTCCCCGGCCGGCCTCTTGCAGGATCTTCCGGATGGAGTAGCAGAAGTCACCCTTGACCTCCAGGACCAGGGCCGCCGCCCGCCGGCGCGGATCGTCGGCGGCCCAGGATAGGAGCTGCTCGGCGAAGGGGTGCATGCAAGCGCTGGTCTTGCCGCTCCCGACAGCCCCGAAGATGGAAATACCGGTGTAAAGGCCGCGCTCGGGAATGACAAGCCACTCCGGCCGGGGAACCTCGCGCGGCTCGATGGGATGGTGGACCTCGCCGACGACAAGAGATGGGGAGTCGTCCTGTGGCTTGGCCGGCCAAGGCGGAAGACTCCCGGTCGGGGGAGCCTTCTCGCCCTGGAGCCAGCGGGCCAGCCATATCTGCCAGATTGAACGAGCCAACAGCCCGGCAATAAAAACAGCGAGGCCTGGCGTGGCGATATAGACGGCTGCGAAGATGGCGTACATAAGCGGATCGGTGGCATGAACCAGGTCAAGCAGGGGGACCTCGCCCAAGGCCGGCCAGGGATCGAGCCACACCCGAAGGCCCACGGCCGTCAAGGCCAGGTTGATGAGAATGACTTGGTTCCAAGTCTTCATTTCGGCCTTCCCGCAGGGATCACTGTGGAGGGAGCGACCTCCCCGCAAGGGGGGGCAAAGGGTGGCCACAGGCCCTGCCACCTTTGCCCTCCCCCGCGCCGCACCAGCGGCGAAAAAGGGGGGGTCGCTCCCTCCACCAGCACCCCTCTCGTGCGGCGCGCTGTTGCGTCGGACGAGTGGGGGACACGCGAGGCGCAGCCTCGCTCCGCTTTTCCGCCGCCGACGCGGGAAATCCGTGTTGTCCCGCCTCTGATGCGGCGTTTCGGGGAACTCCCACACCACAACGGCGAGGGGGGCGCCCTCTGAGAGAGAAGCGTTGTGCCTATCAAGATCGTCGCCATCTTAGATCGCCACCCCCCCGTCTGAAAGGTGGCGGCCCATCTGACGGCACCGGCGTGACCCCCAGAGGCGGAAATCGTCGATCATTCCAGGGTCATTGGTCGACGCCGATTGTTCCTCCACTTGGAGGACTTTCTGAATGGCGGCATCAATGCCGCCATGGCGTTCAAGGGTGTCCCAATCGGTATCAGCGATAGCCTGGCGGAGCATGATGGCTTCCTGCTCGGCGTCGCTGATGCCCCGGCCGCGCCAGGATGTGAGCACACGACCGGCGCGGTCGAGTACGTACTGTTCCCAGGCAACGGCAACGACCTCGACGCGGCGGCCGGACTCCCTGAGCTTGTGCCAAAGGTTGCTGTGGGCGGCTCCCCAGGAGTCCAGCTCACTACGGGTCCCCATGCCGGGGTCGATGTAGGTGAAAACCGCGCGGTCCTGCTCGACGGCCAAGGGCATCTTGATGTGGAAATAGCGGACGCGGCCATTGGCCCGCCCGTAGTAGATTCGTTTCGGCAGCAGCTCGGGGTCGATCCCGAGCTGCTCGAAGCAGGCGACCTTTTCCTGCTCGGTAGCCAGCCACGGCAGGTCCGGATGGTCCAGCACGAAGTCGAGCGACAGGAGCCGCCGCCGGGTAACCTCAATGGAAGCCTCCCGGCGGTGACGGACGTTGGCAAGGCCCAGCTCGCGGTAGATGGTCTTGCCAAAGATCCGGTAGATCCACCGGCCGTCTACGGTTTGGGCGTTGGCTACCGGCCGGCCGGATATGCGGGTTTCGAGAAGCGCGTGAACAAAATCCCTCGCAGTGCGCGGGGCCAATCGCAGGAAAGCACCGGCCTGGTCGCGGGTGAACAGGCCGGAGTGCAGGCAGACCAGAGTGATCCACTCAGCTTGGAGGCCGGTGAAGCCAAGAGGCTCCAGCAGTTTTTCTCGTCCTTGTAGGTGGGGAAACTTCATCGGTTCCTCTGGTCGGTCACCAGCGCCCGGTCGGCCTGGAGATAGGTGATCATGATTCCCATGGGGTTCCAGATCACAAGGTCCCGGGGAACCTCGGGAAGGAAAACGAACTGGATCGACAGGGACCAGCGCTGCCGTTCGGCCTCCTGCTCGCGGGCCAGGGTGACCAGGTCGAAATCCGCCGTGGCTCCATGCGGCGGTTCCTCGGCGGCGTGAATCCGCAGCACGACATTTTCAACCTGGGACTCGTGCTCGGCGAAACCTCCAGAGACCAGGGCAATCTCTTGGCTCGAATCGGCAAAGGCCTTGTCGGCCAGGTTGGTCGGTAGAGTCGAGGACTGGCGCGTTGACTGTAGGGTCCGGTGGCTATTCCGTCGCTTTCGCTTCGGGCCTCAGTCCGGCTCCCTTATCACGTTTCCAGTCCCCGCTCTCCGAACCGGACGTGCGGTTTTCCCGCATCTCGGCTCTCCAGTGGGATCATGCGTCTCGCACTCAGGTCCCCGCTCGCATCCGTGGACGACTCCCATGGGTTTGGCACCCGTCCCCTACTCCATCCACGTCCGCTCCCGGAGTGCCGCCAGGCCTGTTGACGCCCTGACGACGCCGTCCTCATCAGACGACCCCTTCACTTTTGCATGTGATGCTTCCGGAGTCTCCGGTCCTTTTACCGGGGTTTCAGGCTTCCGCCACTCCCGGGACCCTTCCCCCTTCGGTCACCGCTCCTCACCTGAGGCTCCTTCCCTCCACCGGCATTACCCGGCTTCTCCAGTACTACGAGCCTCTCCGCCACCCTGCCGGCCCAGCCTCCCCCTCACGGGGTCCCGGTTCGGTGCGTGCCTCACCACCCACAGGGCTTCCCATGTTGCTGCCTCCTTCCCCTTCCATGCGTGCCAGCGTCACTACCCCGGCGGGTCCAAAGGGGTGCCCGCGTCGCTCGCTTCCCCCTCCGTCTTCGGCCTTCCCCATTTCTCAGGTGGGTCGGCCCCCGCATTGCCCGTTTCGAGGCCTGCTTGACGTTCACTCGCGTTCCGGCCCGCATGTTCGCTGAACCGCCTTATGCGGCCCTTTGACACCAGGGTGCTTCAGACCATATCGTTGCCTCCATGATCCGCCCTGGCTGCTACCAACCGGAGCGACAGTTGTTGGACGGGTTTCGCACCCGTTAGAAGAAGGCGCCTTTCCATGGCGCACTGAGAAAGCGGAGGCTACGCGTCCAGTGGTCATGGACGGTCGCGGTCCTCCGGGAATAGAAGTCATGGATAAAGCGGTTCAGGAAATACTTGGTCGTGGGGTCGAGGGGATCGGCCTTGGCGGTCGCCGCCTCGTAGGCCAGGGCCTCGGCCCGGCCCACTTCATCGACGCGGACAACGATGGGCTTGGGCGGCGGCTGCCAGGCCAGGCGCAGCGTGATGATGAGGACCAGCAAAAGGCTCAGGCCCAGCGCCCCGGTGATGATGCGGAGGTTGCGGTTGGACTGAATGGCCTCGGCCCAAATGTCGGCAAATTCCCGGCCGGCGTCCTGTTTGTCTGCTTTCATCGGTTACCTCCCGACGGCGAGGGATGCGCCGCCACTCTTTGCGGCCATGGCGACCTGGCGCACTCGCGTCCCTAGGCCGGCCGATGCGCTGCCGGCTCCGGAAACCAGGAGCTGGGCAAGCTCGCCCACCTTCAGGGAGGCCAGGATGCCGGAGATAATCAGCGGCCAGAGTATGATGTACCAGCGAAACACTCCGGAGAGATCCTCAAAGGTCAAGGTCACGGTTATCAGCCTGTCGAGGAAAGCCAGCCCCACGTTCATGAAGATGTTGAAAACCGCGCCGGCAATGACGCCGTAGAAGGTGTAGGTCAACAGGGTGCGGAACCAGCCCCAAAAGAGGAAGCTCATGGGGGGGAAGACCATCCAGGGAATCAGGATGGGACCGATCAGAATGGCGACCGCCAGGGCAAACTGCGCCCAGATAACCTGAGCCATGAGCAGGCAGAACATCAGCAGCAGCAGGACCAGAACGATGGCCATGAACGTGCCACCCAGGACCGACGCGATGAGAAACGAAATTCCCTTGGTGAAGACATCGGTATAGCCGAAGCTGCGGATCGCATCGGTGAGCTGAGTAAAGACATGGTTGTAGGCTCCGGTCAGGGTTTCGGCGGCGTCTTTCCAGGCATCGCCGATAAACACGTTGGTGGCCCAGGCGCCTTGCTCCGTGATAAGCATGGGAAAGCTCATGGCGGTCCCCGGAAGGGGCGTGTCGTAGAACGCCAGCATCGTCCGTGGGATACTCAGGCCGATGACCAGCTTGACGATCTCCCACATGTCGTAATCGCCGGAGAAGGCGGTTTTCAGGCCGGTCCACACGATCATGACGGTGGCCATGCCGGTCCAGATCGCCAGGCCGGCGGTTTGCATCGGGGCCGCGCCGTTTTGGATCAGCTCGTTGAGCACCTGGTCAAAAAACGGCTTGGCGTCCCACTGCTCCCCCGGGAGGATCGTGACTGGCGTAAGCTGCGGCATCGGCTACTCCCTGGCCCTGAGCGCTACCGGTAGTGGGGATGGATGGTGAACTGGACTTCTCGGCCGCCGGTGTCCGGCAGGGCGGCAATTTCGTTCTGAGCCTCCTGGAAGTCTTGCTCGGACTGGCGGAGAACGGCGGTCCATCGCTCCAATTCCTGCCGGCGGGCCAGCTCCCGCTCATAGCTCGCCCCTGCCTGGCGGGCGCTCCGGTAGGCCTCGAGCTGCGCCAGCGCGGCCAGCAGCTCGCCCTGGGTGGCCGTGGCCGTGATGTTGGCCTGGGCCAGGGCGGTATCGGACCTTTCCGTTTGGTTCCGCACCTTGTCGAGCGATTCCTGGGTAGCCTTCAGGGATTCGATCAGTTCTGCGGCCGAGTCGGCCAAGGCGTGATCGAGCACCCGCTGGCGGTCGGCTGATTCCCGTTGCTGCCGGAAAAGGTCGCCGGCGCGGCTGCCTACCTCGGCCGGCAGGTTGGCGAAGATATCGACCAGGTCGGTCTCGGTGACGGTATCGGCTGTCTGGAGCAGGCCATCCCATCCTCCCCGAACGGACACGCCATCGGACAGCTCCTTGTAGGTGTTGGCGAGCTCACCGGCCGTCCCCTGAAACTGACCGACCCAGCTCATGCCGGTTTCCAACCAGTTCGTTCTTGGCCGAAATCAAACTGGTAAAGGGCGCGGTGAGGGCGTGGTAGGTTCCCCAGGCCCTTCTCCTTCAGGTGTTGCACCTGGTCCCTCATTTCGGTGAGCTTGTCGGAGAATTGCTGGATCTGCGTCAACTGGTTGGTGATGATGGAGACTTGATTAACCATCATCGTGATCCGCTGTGCCAAGGCAGCCGGATCGACAACGGGGATCGAGTAGGCCGGAACGGCGACCAGGACCACGCTAAGGGTTATCACTCCCATTCGTTTCCACTGCATGGGCGTCCTCCTTTCAGGACTTAAAGGCGTATGGCTTCGAGAAGCAGAACCGCGCCGGCCAGTGCCAGGCAAAACATCCAACCTCGCCGGCGGCGGCCTTGAAGTCGAGCGCGCCGTTGCCGATCAGCTCGGCAAGTACCTCATGGGGCATAGGACTCATTCAAACCTTCGGGCCAAAGGCCCTCTCAGAGGCGGAGCCCCCCCTGTGGAGCGGTCTTTGCCGGTATCAGGACATCGGCGGTAAACCAGATCCTGAGCCGATGGCCGGCGCGGATCGTGATTGTCGGTAGACGATTCAGGAACCGCTGCATGATTTGGGTTGCGGCCTGGCCGAAACCCTGGCCCGCGCCGGCGCGAAAGCCCTGCTGGCCTCCTGCGTAGGGGTTGCTGCCCCTGCAGGGTGAGTCCGGACAGGATGCCGACAGCTCCGGCGGCGGCAAACATCTGGACGTAGTGGCGATTCACCTTGTCCTCGAGCGCTGTCGTTCCCACCTGGTCCAAGCCTTCAAAACTTCAGGGACACCCAGCGGCCATCGGGAAAGATGAGGCGGTGGAAGCCGACAGCGAGGCGGGTTTGATCGCGGTTGGTTACGGCCTGAGCCGTACCGATGGCGCGGGTTCCCCTGGGGATCAGGATGCGCTGGCGGTCGCTGGAGTAGAAGGGCACGGAAACCTGGGCCAGGGCCGGCCCGGGGAAGTCTCCCGAGAGCTGGGTAATCAGCGCGCCTTCCAGGAATGATCCCTCATAGATGCGTTCAAAGCCCTCCGGATCGGCAGGGGTAGTCACCGTGGCGGGATGCTCCGGAGAATGGGCCGGCGGCTGGTTTTGCATGGCGCCCGGGGGCAAGGCCGCGGCCTCGGGAGACAAGGCTTGGCTGGATGATCCGGGCTGGGCCATTCCCTGCTCAGCCAGCTTCATCATGTTGTCGGCCGTCTGCTGGAGCCGCCGGATGTTGGCGGCGTTCGGGTCTGGAGTGGGAAATGGGCGCAGTTTCCGAATTGGGGAGCTGCGGCAACCTGGGCTTGGGGTTCTTGGCCGGGCTCAGGCCGAAGCGACTGCGCGATAGGCTGTGAGCGCAGCGACTCGTGCTTGCGGCGGGGATGGCCTGAAGTTTGAGTTCGTGGAGAAGCTCCTGCTCGGCCATTTTGGCCTCGACCATGCCATCGAGCGCATCGTCGCCGGCGTAGGCCTGGCCGCCGGCCATGGGCGTCCGGCTTTGGGTCATGCCAGCCGTGCGCGTAGCGGCCCGGCCGGGGCCCGTCTGCTGGCCCGGACCGGGCTGTTGTATTTGCGCGCGCAGGCGGTCACGGGCCTGGGCAGCTCTGCGGGTCTGTTCGAGCCGTTGCTGCTGCTCGATGCTCTGATCGACGCGGCGCTGGATGCCTTCGCCGGCAAGCACGGGCTCCTGCGCGGTGGTCTCCCCTTCTTCTTCGGTGGAGCCCGCCCTGGATCGCATAGGCGATGATGAAGGCGGCAATCATCAGGGTGGTTAGAGCCACGGCAATCTGGCCGAAAAGGCCGCCGGGGATAGCGCCTGCGGGCTTGGTAACGAGCTGCCTCCATTGGCTACTCATTGGGTTCCTCCTTGGAAGGTCCGCGTGTAATGCCTTCAAGGGTGCGCTTGGTGTGGTTCAGGAGCCGCTTGATCTTCTGCTTGGGAGCCAGGGCGAAGTCGCGGGCGGGATCAAAACGCCATCGAGCGCGTTTCTTCCCGATGCGGAGCCAACCGTCTCCGAGTACATGGCGGGCGATGTAGAGTCCTTCGGGAGTGAGGTCATAGGCGACAAGGCTGGGCTTGCCGTCCTTCAACTCGTAGATCGCGGGAGACTCCTGCGCACGGCTCCGGAGATAGGTGAATTGCCCGTCATGCCACATGGCATCAACCAGGAAAGGCCACTCGTGAGCCTTCTTGTCGAGCTGGTAGGCAAAGGACAGCCGGCCAGGGTAGTCGACCCTGAATTGGTTGACGGCCTCGGTGGCCCGAGACTCGGCCTCGGTGGATCGAAGATCGG